>RFGE01000088.1 GCA_003696105.1 Deltaproteobacteria bacterium
CACGCGCATGGACGACCCGATCGGCGACGCGGTCGGCAACGCGGTCGAGATCGCCGAGTCGGTCGACGTGCTGCGCGGGGGCGGGCCGGCCGACACCCGCGCGCTGACCGTCGCGCTCGGCGCCGAAATGCTCGCGCTCGCCGGCGTGGTCGCCGACCGCGACGCCGGCGCCGCCCGCATCGAACGCGCGCTCGACGACGGCTCGGCGCTCGACCTGTTCCGCCGCATGGTCGAGGCGCAAGGCGGCGATCCGCGCGTGGCCGACGCCCCCGCCGAGGTGCTTCCGCGCGCGCGCCACCGCGTCCCCGTACCCGCGCCGCGCGCCGGCTACGTCACCGCGTGCGCCGCCGACGAGATCGGCATGGCGGCGCTCGTGCTCGGCGCCGGTCGCCGCCGCAAGGAAGACGCGGTGGACCCGGCCGTCGGCGTCGTCATGGCCGTGTCCGTCGGCGACCGGGTCGACGCCGGCGCGCCGCTCGCGCACCTGCTTCACAACGGGACCGGCGCCGAAGAAGCCGCGCGCCGCGTCGCGGCCGCGTGCACGATCGGCGACGAACCGCCCGGCGACCGCCCGCTCGTCCTCGAGGTGCTCCGATGACCGACGACCTGTTCGAGCGGCTCGAGCGGGCCGCGGCCGCCATCGCGCAGCGCGCGCCGGGCGTCGCGCCGCGCGTCGGCTTGATCCTCGGCAGCGGGCTCGGCAGCTTCGCCGACCGCCTCGACGACGCCGTCGCCATCCCGTACGGCGACATTCCGCGGTTCCCGACGTCGAGCGTGGAGGGGCATGCCGGCGCGCTCGTCCTCGGTCGCTTCGACGGCGTGCCCTGCGTCGCCATGAAGGGGCGCGTCCACTACTACGAGGGATACGATTTGCGGGACGTGGCCTTTCCGGCGCGCGTGCTCGTGCGGCTCGGTGCGCGAACGTTGATCGTCACCAACGCCGCGGGCGGCATCCGGGACGACCTGGAGCCGGGCACGCTGATGCTGATCCGCGATCACATCAACCTGTTCGGCGCCAACCCGCTGCGCGGCCCCAACGATCCGCGCATCGGCCCGCGGTTTCCCGACATGACGACCGCCTACGACGCCGAGTTGCGCGAACTCGCGCGCCGCGCCGCCGGCGACGCCATCGCCCTCGCCGAGGGCGTCTACGCGGGGCTCCCCGGCCCCAGCTACGAGACGCCGGCCGAGGTGCAGATGCTCGCGCGGCTCGGCGCCGACGCGGCCGGCATGTCCACGGTGCCGGAAGTGATCGCGGCCCGTCACATGGGCGCGCGGGTGCTCGGCATCTCGTGCATCACCAACAAGGCTGCAGGCCTGGGCAACGCGACGCTCAGCCACGACGAAGTGACCGAGACCGCCGCGCGCGTGCGGTCCGCGTTCGAACGACTGCTCGGCGATATCCTGCGAGCGCTCGGGAGGATGGCATGACGGACGACGAACTGGCTGCCGAATTGATCGAGCGGGCGCGCGCGGCGAGCGAGCGCGCCTACGCGCCCTACTCCAACTATTTCGTCGGCTGTGCCGTTTGGGCAGGCGGCGCGATCTACCACGGCGCCAACGTGGAGAACGTGTCGTTCGGTGCCGTCCTGTGCGCCGAGCGCGCGGCGATCGCGGCGGCGGTGATCGACGGCGCGCGGCAGATCGACGTGCTCGCGCTGTTCACGCACAGTTCGCCGCCCGCGGCGCCGTGCGGTCTGTGCCGCCAGACGCTGCAGGAGTTTGCGCCCGACCCGCACCGCGTGCGCGTGCTGATGGCCAACGCGGCCGGGGAGCGCGAGGAGACGACGCTGGCCGAGCTTCTGCCCCGCGGCTTCCGCCGCGCCGACCTCGAGGGCGGACGGCGGTAACGCGCGCGGCGACCATGCCGGAGATCATCTTTCGCGGCGGCGTGATCGTCACGGTCGACCCGCAGTCGACCGTGACCGACGGCGACGTCGTGTGCCGCGACGGAGTGATCGTCCAGGTCGGCGGCCAGGCCATGCCGAGCCGCGACGACTACGAGATCCTCGATTGTGACGGCTGCATCGTCATGCCGGGGCTCGTGCAGTCGCACGTCCACATGTGCCAGACGCTCGCCCGCGGCCGCGCCGACGACCTCGAGCTGCTCGACTGGTTGCGCGCGGTGGTGTGGCCCTATGAGGCCGCGCTGTCGGAACGGGACATGGCGGCCGCGGCGCGGCTCGCATGTGCCGAACTGTTGCGCGGCGGCACGACTGCCGTTCTCGACATGGGCACGGTGCGCCACACGGACGTTCTGTTCGAGGTCGCCCGCGACGCCGGCCTGCGCGCGACGATCGGCAAGGCGATGATGGACGCGACCGACGCCGGCCATCCGCGGGGGCTCACCGAATCGACGGCCGAGTCGCTCGCCGAGTCGACGCGCCTTTGCCAACAGTGGCACGGCGCGGCCGGCGGCCGACTCCGCTACGCGTTCGCGCCCCGATTCGCGCTGTCGTGTACCGACGCGCTGTTGCGCGAAGTCGCGGTCGCGGCCCGCCAGTTCGGCGCGCGCATTCACACCCACTCGAGCGAAAACCGCGCCGAAATCGACCTCGTGCGGACGACGCGCGGCGCCGACAACGTCGTGTACCTGCGCGACACCGGGCTGTGCGGCCCGGACGTCGGGCTCGCCCACTGCGTGTGGCTCACCGACGAGGAACGCGAAGTGCTGCGCGCCACCGGCACCCACGTGCTGCACTGCCCGTCGTCCAACCTCAAGCTCGCCTCGGGGATCGCACACGTCCCGGAGATGATCGACGACGGCATCGCCGTGAGCCTCGGCGCCGACGGTGCGCCGTGCAACAACAACCTCGACGGCTTCGTCGAGATGCGCCTCGCCGCGCTCATACACAAGCCGCGCGTCGGCCCGCGCGCCATGCGCGCGGCGCAGGTCGTGCGCATGGCCACGATGGGCGGCGCCCGCGCCCTCGGCCTCGACCACGCGATCGGCTCGCTCGAGGTCAACAAGCGAGCCGACGTCATCGCGGTGGATGCGACCGGTGCCCACGTCGCGCCGACGGACAACCCCTACTCGGCTCTCGTGTACGCGTGTCGGTCCACCGACGTGCGGCACGTCGTCGTCGACGGCGCCATCGTCGTGCGCGACCGCGAGTTGCTCACGCTCGATGCCGAGCGCACCGCCGCAGAGGCGCGCGAACGCGCCCGCGCCCTGTTCGGGCGCCTCGAATAGCCCGGCGGCTCGACGACGACTGCCGACCGGCGGCGCCACGTTCCGGCGCGCGCAGCTCCGGCACCGGGAAGCGATCCGTCACTTCGCGCACGCCGAACCGACGCACGGAAGCTCGAAGCTCCCATCGATGACCACGTCGACGGGCGCGCCCTTTGGTTTGACGGTGGCCGGGATGTGAAACGTCCCGGCGATTCGGGTGCCATCGAAGCGCGTGATCGAAAACGACTCCTTCCCGCGCGAGCGAATGCGCACTCCCCGATACCGCGACACCGTACGCGAAATCTGGCCCGGCTCGTCCGCATTCTCGGCCATCTCGTACGTCTTGGGTCCGTATGGAAACAACTCCGGCGGCGTCCCTTTCGCCAGGATGAAGTTGACGTAGAACCCTTCGCCGGCGATCGGGTCACCACAGTTCAACAGCAGTGCCGCCATCGCGTCCTCGCCCTGCCAGTACACGGTGCTGATGGACATCGACCCCGCGCCAGGAATGCGAATCGCGTCGTCGAGGCCGCCGCTCACCTTGATTTCGCAGTAGCCGCGCTCCGCGAAGTCCTTGTCCGTGTACTGGCGCCGCACCGGCGCCTCCACCCTGGGCAAGACGGCCTTCGCGAGCGCCAACGCGGGGCCTTCCGGCAAGGGCGCGCCCCCGAGCCATTGCACGCTGACGACGGCGCCGTCGCCGCGCCAGGCAGACAGCCACCAATCGTCCAGGACCTCCGCGCGTACCCCGGCGCCGTCGATCGGGCGCACCGCCGATTTGGCCCCATCGTAGTCCGGGCCCATCCCGAGGTGGATGGTGAGGGACGGGTCTCCCTTCCCCTCGACCGCATACGTGCAGTGGTGGGCCGTGTCGTCGTCGATCTTCACCCGCGGGTTCGCGAAGCCGGCGGCCCGAACGAGCGGAAGATACCGGGCGCAGCCTCCCGGCCGCGCGCCCGTCGGCTTCGGCGGCGCTTCGGGGTCGGCGACCGGCGCCCTCTGGTCTCCGCGCTCGCCCGGGTCGCCGCGGGAGCAAGCCGCGACGACCACCCACGCGATCACCCCGAACGCGCCGCGGACCGCCATGCATTCGCAACGTAGCACGTCGTCGCGCGACGGCCAACGCTCGCCGCGGCGGCGGCCGCCCGAGCGAGAATGGACCGAATGGTCGACGGTCGCGGCCGGCGATCGGCGCCCCGCGCATTTACGGTCGCGCACACGAGAAGGCCGTCTGCTCGCGCTCCCGCGCGCTCAATCGAACGTGAGCAAGTACGCGACCCGCGGATCGACGGCCGCCCGTTGCCGGGACAAACCGACCCGCGCGCTCAATCGATCGTGAGCAAGTACGCGACCAGGTCGTCGATCTGGTCGCAGGTGAGGTGCGAGATGCCGCCGTTGGTGTCCACCTGACCGTTGAACTCGTTAAATGCGTGCTCGCCGTCGCGCTGGCACGGGTGGCCCGGCGTCAAGATCGTCTCGCGAATCGTACGCGCGCGGCCATCGTGGAACAACGCGCCGCGGCGATCCCACAATCCGCGCAGACTGTTCGCATTGAAAAAGCCGTCGCGCGCGTTTTCGAGGAACTTGATCGACACGTCCGGGTCGAGTTCCCGGCGCGGATAGTCGTAGCGACCCAGCGTCGTGATTCCCTCGAACAGTTCGTCGCTCGCGAACGTCGGCGCCGGGTGGCACGCCGCACAGCCCACATCCGGCCGCTCGAACAACGCCTTGCCCCGTTCGACCTGCGGCGTGTCCTTCGGAAACGGACTCGGCAGCAGCCGCGGCTCGACGACGAGGAACGCGCCGACGTGCCGCACCATCTCGTCGAAGCCGATCTCTCGACCGATCAACTCGCGCGATACGCGCCGGTAGAACTCGTCGCGGCGCGACACCTGGAGCGTATACGACGAGTCGTGGAAGTCCGGCCGGAACGAGATCCCTTCCATCTCGAGGTTGAAGTCCATCTCGTCGAACACACCCTCGACGAGCAGCGGCTTGGTTTCGGCGAGGTTTCGCATCGGCAAGGTGGATCGGCGACCGAACGCGCGCACGATATCAACCCCCCACGTCTTGCCGTCGTTTTCGTTGTTCGGGTGGCAGTGAGTGCACGATTGGTCGCCATCGGTCGAAAACTTCGCCGTGCTGAAGAACAGCTCGCCGATCTCCGCGCTCGTGGCCGGAAACGGCGGATTCACCTCGCCCACGGCGACGTCGACGCGTTCGCCCGACGACAGGTCGACGATCGACAGCGTCTCGCCAAGCCGGTTGGCCACCGCGGCTACCGCGCCGTTGGCGTCGACCGCGACCTCCTGCGGCGCAAAGCCGACGTCCCACGCCCGCGGCATGGTCATCGCCGGCGGCGATCCGCCGTCGATGCTCAACTCCACCAGCTCGTTGCTCGCCGACATCGTCACGTAGGCGCGCGTCGGACTGACCACCGCGATCGTGTGCGGCAGCGCTCCCCGCACCTTCATCAGCGCCGGGTCGTGATCGCCCTCGCGGTCCGCCTCCGACACCTCGGCCGTATCCGACGTATACCGGATCGCAATGGTGTCGTCGGCCGGATCGATGAATGCGATCTCGTTCTGAATGTCGGCAAAGCCGCGACTGCAGGTGCGGTCGGTGACCATCGGGAAGATGCCGTCGCCCTGCGTGCCCACGTAGTCGCCGTCGGTCTCACACGGCAGTCCGTTCGTGTCGTTGAGCGTGGTCGCAACGATCCAGTTGCCCATCGCCGCCAGGTCGAACACCGGCGCGTTGAAGAACACGAACGCCAGTTCGCGCAGCGTGGCCGCGTCGTACACGCGCACGCCGAGGCCGCCGGCGTCGGCGACGTAGACCTTGCCGCCGTCCGGCGACAGCGCGATCGCCTCCGGGTTGACGCCGGCCGGCGCCGACGCCACCCGCTCACCCGTCAGGCTGTCGCCGATCGCGCCGAGCGTCCATCGCTCGACCTCGTCGGTCGCCCGGTTCGTGATGTACATCGCCGAGCCGTCCGGCGCGAACGCGACGTCCTGCGCGTAATAGCCGACGTCGATGCGCCCCGCGACCGCTTGCGTGTCGAGGTTGATCACGGCCGCGTACCGCGACATCTGCGACAACACCAGCGCGTGGCGTTCGTCGGGGGTGAGGCGGACGGCCACCGGCGACGAGCCCACATCGATCCGCGCAGCGACCGAGCGCGCCGGCACGTCCACGAGGGCGACCTCGTAGCCCGGCTCGAGTTCCGTGCCGCGCAGCGTGACCAGCGCAGTGCGCCCGTCCGACGTCATCGCCACGGAAAACGGTTGCTTGCGCAGCGGCTGCGGCGGAGCGTCCGGATTGCGCTCGCCGACGGGCGCCAGATTCGCCCAGTCGCCGCCGACCGGCGCCGTGGGCGGTGCCTCCTGTGCACACGCCGCGACCGCGAGTGCGAGTAGTCCCAGCGTCCCAAGTCGCATACGCACCTCAGTAGCTCGGTAGCTCCGGTTTGGTCTTCGGGCCGATGCCGCGGTATGCGGCGCCCAGGTCCATCCACCGCATGAGCGTCGCCAACTCGGTGAGCGACATCTGTCCCGCCCCCGGGCAGCCCGTCGAGTCGTACGCGCGCGGCGCGTCCAGATCGCGCCCCAACAGGACCTCGGCCAGGTAGCTGCGGCGCGCCGACGAACTCATCGGGTCGACGTAGGCAAAGCCGTTGGCGGAGTCGGCGCCCGGAGCGGTGAGCGCCTCGTACGCGCCGGAGAACTCGACGCCGGGCCGATCGGTGAGATCGGGAGCGACCGTTCCGTCGTGACACCCGGCCGTCGCGCACCGAGCCGTGAGGATCGGCTGGACGTCGCGCGCAAAGTCGACCTCCAGCCGCTCGTCGGGTTCGAGCCCGTACGGAACGGGCGGCTTGTCCGTGCGCGTCGCGGCGTCGTAGTTGGCGACAACGCGCGACGCCTGCGTCAACACATCGGGGGTGGTCACCGTGTCGCCCGGCTCGCCGCTCTTGGAGCCGTGGCACGCCCCGCACCGCGTGTTCCACACCTCCCGCCGCGTGACCTGCTTGAGGTGCTCACCCGGCAGCACGAAGAACCACTGGTTGAAGGTCGCCGTCGCCATGCGCATGTCGTCGAGCGTCTGAATGAAGAACGGCACGCCCGCCGGCAGCTCGACGTACACGGAGCGATCCGTCGTCGCCGGAAACTCCGCCAGAACCCGGCGCATGCCGCGGGCGGCGCGGCCGACCGCCGTCCCGTCGGGCGCGATCTCCTCCACCAGCCGGACGTAGCGGATCTTACTCGCCATCTCGTCGAACGGCTTGCCGCGCGACGGGCTGTCCTCCGCGGCGACGGTCATCGCCACCGCGAGGTCGAAGTTCAGCAGCGTGCCGTGGTCGACGTCGTTCGACAGGTGCTCGAGCGGATCGCCGATCTCCTCGCGCCGCCGCACCATCACCGGGCGCGGATCCATCTCGACCTTGCCGGGGATGTCGGCGAGGACTTCCTTGCGGACGACGACCGTCCGGTTGCCCTTGAGTTCGCGCAGTTCGAGCCGATAGATCGCCGTGTCGGGCGTCGCGGTCGGATCGGTCAGGTCGATCGTGTCGGGCGAGTGCGCGACCACGATGCGACCGTCCGGCAGCGCATACGGGTCGCGGTAGTATCCGTCCGGCGATACGCCGGTGTGCTCGACGACGTCGCCGACCGCCCCGAGTTTTTGCAGCGGATCGACGTAGTTGACCACCGACGGCTCGCCGCCGTCCTTGATGATCGGCCCGAGGTTGCGGTCGATGAGCGCCAGAGCACCGCCTTCCCACACGACCGCCTCGTCGGACAGGATGAGCGGCTCGCGCAGATCGGGGAATTGCGTCATCGACGTGAAGATCTGGTAGTTCGGATTCTGGGTGCCGAAGTGCGGGTGGTAGTCGGCGCGGAAGTCCGGCGGTACCCGCATCAGCGGCGCAAACATGCGGTCGCCCACCTTGCGCGTCGCCGTAAACGTCAAGTCGAGCGTCCGGTTTTCGATCGCCTGCTTGCCCTTGGCCGGAAAACGCCGCCACGCCGGCGAAATCTCGTTGCCCGCCGACATCGTCATTCTCAACAGCTCGCCCGACGCCGGATCGATTCGCCAGATGTTCGACAGCGGATAGTCCCCGTTGGCGGCCCACTGGCCGGCGCGCGTCGACACGAAATAGATGCGATCGTCCGGCCCCCACAGCGGCTCGACGTTGGACACCTTGATCCCGTTGGGCAAGGTGCCCGTGTCGAACGTGAGCTGCTGCAGGTTGCTGCCGTCGAGGTTCATCACGTACAGGTTGAGGCAGTCCTCCTCCGACCGGCGCATCGCAAACGCGATCCGCGTGCCGTCGTAGCTCACGGCCGGATCGCGGATGTCCGCCGGCCCGGTATGGTGCGCGGCGGTGAGGTTCGTGAGCTGCCCGCCCGGCTCCGGCGGCGACAGCAGATAGATGTCGCCGCCCGGTTGCCAGACGGACAGATCGAACCACCGGCGCGGCGTCGGATCCGTCGACGCAAACACGATGCCCGTGACGACGCCGGTCCCGTCGGCGCCGACCGCGGTGCGCGCGTCGGTGACGAAATCGAGGATCTTCTGCAGTTTTTCGTCTCTGGCAGCCGGGTTGAAGAAGTCGTTGCCGCCGCGGTGGAAGATGCCGCCCTGATCCAGCGGGATGGTCTTGCGCACCAGCCGCGACATCATCGGGTCGGGCGTCTCCAAGTTGAGATGGGTGATCACCTTCTTGTAGTTGGCCAGCGACGCCGCGTTGTCGAACCGACCGACCACGCCCGGGTCGAAGATCAACAGATTGGACGCGCTCGCGCCGTGACAGCTCGACAGCATGCAGCGCTTCTCGGCCAGGATCGGCTCGATCTCGTCGCGGTATCGTTGTGCGAGCGGCGACAGCGGCACATCCTCGAGCGGCGCCGCGACCCGCGCCCAGTGCATCAGCTTCTGCAGGCGCTCGTCGGACATCGTCCGGTATTGGCTGCCGCCGCGGTGCGCCTGGCCGCCGAGCGCCTCGTCGAGCGGCTTGCGCACCAGCGGGGAAAACTCCGGCCCCGCGGCCGACAGTTTCTCGACCGCACGCGCGTATGCTTTCTCGAGGCGCTCGGAGCCGGTAATCCGCCCGTCTTCGTCGACGGGAAACACGAACCAACTCGGATCCAGCTCGTCGTAGCGATCGCCCTCGGCCGCGTGACACGCGTTCGTGCCGCAATCCTGCTCGAAGATCGGAGCGATCTCCGTCGCAAACATCGACTTGTCCTCGCCGCCCCCGCCCAACTGGCTACCGTCGACGCAGGCCGCGGCGAGCCACCCGGCGGTCACGCCCAAGACCAACGCTCGCGACGACACGGTTACCACCTCCCCTCGTTGTCCGCGTTCTCGGGGCAGTCGTAGCGGATCGGCGCGTACACGTCGTCCTCCGGTCGCATACAGTTGATCCAGCTCATCACCGCGTACATCTCGTCCGGCGTGAGGTAGCGATTGAGTTCCGTCGGGTTGTCGGCGTTGTCGTTCAGTGGCATGCGGATGCGCGTCGTCTCCGCGCCGAGCAGGCGGCGCACGAGATAGCTGGCGCGCGCATCGCCCGGCCGCACGAGCACGCCGCTGCCATCCCCGAACACGCCGTTTTGGTTCTCGTCCCCCTGGCGCACGGCGACCGGGTCGGGGATCGCGTCGGCGTCGGTCACGCGCAGCGTCGTGCTGCCGGCGGTGAGTTGCAGGCCGCCGCCGCCGCCGAGCGCCGCGACCGGCGCACCGTCGCGCAGGATGCGAAACTGGGCGTCCGTTTGTCCCGCGGGCGGCGCCGTCTGCACTCGCACTTCATAGTGCTGGAACGCGCCGTCGGCGTCGGTGACGAGTGTGATGGAGCCGATGCGCGTTCGCCAGCCGGCGTTCGCCCCGTCGGTGACCTCGATCTCGTCTCCGAGCGCCTCGCAAAAATCCTCGACGGTGTTGCGCTCGCCGACGCCGAGATTGCACGGCAGGTAGCGCAAATTCCACAGATTGCCCTCGGTGTGCAGATCCGGGTAGTCCTCGTTCGAGTGACACTCGTTCGTCTCGGCCGCACACCCCGGCGCAAACACGTATCGCATCAGATCGGTCGTCGTCTGGAACCGCGCTTGCGCGCGCGCCTTGTCGAGTTCGTCGTAGACCGGCTGCGCGTCGGGTGTGTCGACGGCACCGGCGTCCGCGCCCGGGACCGCCGGCTCGTCGGGGTCGAACGCCCCGGTACACGCGGCGAGGACGATGGCCGACAACGCGACCCCGGCGACGGTGCGAGTCATGCCAACAAGTCCTCCGTGATCGGCCGGATGCCCGGGAAATAGGTGTCGGTCGGGACGCCCATCAAGTCGAGCACCGTCGCCAGCACCTGCCGCGTCTCGTAGACCGGCGACGCCCCGACGGGGGAGCCGTCGCCGCCGACCTCGCCGAGGAACGCGCCGCCGGGCAACCCGCCGCCGATGATCGGGATGCACTGCATCGCGGTCTTGTCCTCGCCGGTTCGGTGGTCCGACCCCTGATTGCCGTTGAAGCCGGTGCCGACCGCCCAGTTGCCTCGGTTGAAATCGGTGAGCACCGTGATGACCGTCGTGTCGAGCAGCGTGAGCCCGTTCGCGTACGGATCGGGGATGCGACCGAGATGGTCGATCAGGCCGGCGATCGCCTGGCCGAGGGCGAACGCGCGCGGCGGCAACCCGTCGTCCTCGTTCGAGTGCAGGTCCCAGTTCTGGCCCGACGAGATCGTGATCCCCGCGCACCCGAGCTGCCGCAGCCTCACGGCGAGCATCGCCTTCGCGCCGAGGTCGTTGCCGCCGCCATTGTTGTTGACGCCGAACGACGCGCGCAGCGCTCCGTTGCTCACGTTCGTGCCATCGACGTAGCGCCCCATCGACGCGTTCGTGCGGATGTCGAGCGCATCGTTGTTGAGCTGCTGCGCGATATCGACCGCTTTGCGCTGGAAGAACGGAATATCCTCCGGCTCCTTGTACTTCGTGCCGCGGTGGAACCGATCGGACAGCGTGTAGCGCAGTCGCTCGAGGCGAGCGGTCTCGTTGTCGGAAACCGCCGTCGACACGAGCGCCGACGTGATGTCCTGCACGTTGAGCGGCGACGAGATCTTGATCGGCGAGAACGTGCTCGAGATCTCGGAGCCGACGATCGTCGTCGGCGTGTCGTTGCCGATGTTCACGCACGGGATGTCGCGGAACGCGAACGACGCGTTGACCAGCGTGAGGATCCCCGGCTTGTTTTCCTGCGGCTCGTAGCCTGTGCACGCGACCGTCCGGCCCGTGCCGTGGTTGCCGGTCCGGTTGTGATGTTGACAGGTCGATACGAAGTTGAGCTTCGCGTTGATGTCCGGGTTGTCGAGCCCGGTGCCCTGCATCACCGCCGACAGCGGCACCGGCAGTCCGCTGATCTGACCGAACGGATTCGTGCCGCTGCCGACGGTGCCGTTGAACACCGCTTGCGTACGCGCGCCGCCGTTGAGCACGAAGAAAATGGCACCCGTCGACAGTGGCGATTGGACGATTGGAGCGGCGGACACCTTACGGCGCTTCCACACCCACGGCGCCCCGAGCGCCACGGCGGCGCCCGCGCCCAACCCGAGGAATCCTCTACGTGTCAGTCCCTTGGTCATCGCACACCTCAGTCCGTGCAAAGTGCGTCGCGGCAGTCGTTTGCGCGCGCTCAGTAAAACAAGAATCGGTTCGTCGTCAGCAGTGCCCGGCAGTGGCCGCGGCCCGCGCTTTCGATCGGAGAGACGTCATCGAACTCCGGATCGGCGAGGTGACTTTCGAAGTACGCGATCGATTCTTCGAGATCGGAGGTCGACGGCGCCGCGCCGAACGCTGCGCGGTACTGGTGGTTGATGATGTCGATGGGTTGAACGCTGGCGTCCGGAGGCGCGTTGCCGGGGAACATGGCGAACGCCGCGCGGTCGTAACACGCCTCGGCCACCGCCTTCTCGAGTTCGAGCACGTAGGCCGTGCCGACGAACGACGTGCGCCCCAGCGGTATCCGGTGTTCCATGCATCCGCCGAGCAGTCGGCAGTGCGGGTAGAACGTACCGTTCGCATTTCCCGTGTTCACGAACGCCTGCGAACCGGGGTCGGGCGCCGTGTAATCCCAGCTGCCGAAGTCGTGGCCCGTGATCCGCTCGATCGAGTACAGGATCGATTCGCCGTACATCAGCTTCATCGGGCCGTAGTAGAACAACAACGTCCGGTCACTTCCGTCGCCGCCGGGGTCGGGGTCTCCCCAGTCGTCGTCGTCGTCTCCGCCCCCGTGGCTGGTGACGAACCCGTTGCACGCCGCGAGCGCCGCCAGGGCGACCAGTAGCATGGATTTGAAGGTTGTCATCGGAACATCATCTCCTGCGTGTAGGCCGGCGAGGTCGTGATCTCGCGAATGAGCCAGTTGACGTCGTAGTTGTGCTCAATGAACCCCTTCGCCAGAGCGCGGCGCAGATCCGGGAAGTCGACTCCCGGCATGTTCTGGCCGATGAATCGGTACCAGTAGTGGTCCACCGTCGCCTCGGCGAACAGAGGCGACGACACGATCATTTCGATCGCGTCCTCGGGGGTCGCGCCGACGGACGACCAGAGCTGCGCGCTGCACACGATTCCGGGCCGCTCGCAGTTCGCCGGGTCGTAGTCGTAGACGTGGTAGTCGGGGTTGGTCTCGGCCTGCGACGCGGGAATGTTCGGATTGCGCAGCTGCCAGCCGTTCCACATGTTGCCCGCCGGCACCTCGCTCGCGAACGAATCGCGGCCGAGAAACAGGAAGAACGCGGCGTTCGCGCGGTCGGCCGCCGACGGAAACCGATTGAGGAACATCTGCGACTGCAACGCCCAGCGAACGAACTCCTGATAGCTCCAGCCTTCGGCGTAGACCCGGCGCAGCTGATCGCGGAACTCGAGGATGTGCGCGCGCTGCGAAAACTGCGTCGAGTTGCTAAACAGGAAGTGATCGGCGTCCTTGAGTAGATTGACCCACACGTAGGGGATCTCGCCCCCGGTGTGGTCCATCGGCCCCTTGGCCGCGAAGTAGTCGAACATCTCCGCCGGCGACATCGACGCGGTCGCTTCGATGTCCTCCGGCGTGGGAACGACGCCGGTGAGGTCGATTGAATACCGGCGGGCGAGTTGCTCCGGCGGCGCGAGCTGGACGTCCGCGCCGCGCTCGGCGAGGTAGGCGCGAATCAACTCCTCGATCGAGGAGCCTTCGACGGTGAGGGCGGGCCCGGCGATCCCGACCGCGAACGCGATGATGAGCCACTGACGTCGACGCATGATTGCCTCCGCCCCGAACGAGAGCGAATCACGTGCCAGCGGCAACTGGTGGAAACCGCGTCGCGCCTGGCGACTCGTGACGCCAGCACGCAACCGAGGTTGGGGGCCGAAGGTCGGCTGCGTTGGCCCCGCGGGCGAACGGAGGCCGACACGCGAGCGACGTATCGCGGTGTTGTCGGCCGCGCTCCGGTGGCCGTTGCCGGCACGGCATTCGCATTTCCGCGGCGCATGCGCATTCTGCCGACCACGATCGCGCTCGCCGCAGCGGTCGCGTGCAGCGGCGAGCTCACGCCCATCGACTCCTCCGAGCCCGGCGGCGGCGGCGCCGACGCGGGCGCCGGCGGCGCCGCAGCCATGTATCGTCCGGACATCCAGCGCGACCTCGAAGCGATGGGCTGCACGAGCGAGGCGTGTCACGGCGGCGGCAGCGTCCCGATGCCGGTGACCGCGGCGCCGGCGACCGACGACGCGTGGATGGCCAACTACAACCAGGTCAAGGCGCGCGCCGGGACCGCGACCGCCAGCCTGCTCATCGACAAGGCGACCGGCGCCGGCGGACACATCGCCGCCGTGCAGCCCGGCGACCCGATGCTCGATCGGTGGACCGAATGGATCGAACTCGGCACGCCGTACGAGCGTTCCACCGGCGGTGCCCCGGATGCGGGGACCGGCGCCGCCGACGCCGGCCCTGGGGCCACCGGGGACGCCGCACCGACGTTGACGTGGGAAGCCGACATCGGTCCGCTGATGCGCGCCCGCGGCTGCACCGACTGCCACGGCACGTCGGGGGCGTACTCGCTCGAGAACTACAGCGCCGCGCTCGGATTCGGCACCGACGAGCTGCCCAACGTGATCCCGGGCGACCCGCTGTCGCTGCTCGTCGTGTATTGCGAGCAAGGTCATCACGGCATGCCGTACGACGACGCGCTCAAGGTGCTGAGCTGGGTTGTCGACTTCGAAGCCGCCGAGCGCTGACGACCGGCGCTCGTCGGTCGCGCGGGCGGCCGTCTGCCGCGCCGCGGTCGCGCGCGGGCCGGGCATGGTCGCCGCGCGTCCCGACGCGCCGGTCGGGCAGTCGCCCGCCCGAGCGCCAGGGGGAGTTGGCGCCGATCAAGTGGCGGCACGACGCGGCGCGGTACACGCGGCGCGCGCTGCGCGAGTTGCGGGCGCTTGCCATCCTCGACGACCTCGGCGGCCTGTCGTGGCCGACCGGCAAGCTGCTGTTCGGCGTAGACGCCCCCGGCCCCCGCGACCCCGCCGAGCCGGAGATGTTCCTGTATCTCGACATCGGCGCGGCGACGCGGGGGCTCTTGCGCGAAAAGCGCCGCGCACTGGCCGCCTACCTGCAAGACCTGCGGCGCTCCGGCGCGCGCATCGAAGATCCGATCACGGTCGACGCGCTCGTGCGCCTCGAACCGCGCCTGGCCCGTCTCGCCGAGTTCCCGACGCGGTTGGACTTTTTGCTCGACCACCCGGCCGGCGGCCTCACATGGGTCGGCACGTACGGGCCGATGAGCCGCTTCGACGCGGCGTGCGACGACGGCATCGCGATCGTCGATCGCTACGGCTTCCCGCCGATGATCGTCGCGCGCCCGATGAAGGGCGGCCACTTCGGCGTGCTGCGGTTCATCGAGGTGTTCCGGCGCGACGACCCCGCCGACCGCGAGCGCGTCGCCGCCTGCAACCGCGCGCTGTGCGACGCGCTGCTCGATCACGGGTTCGTCATGTACAAGACGCCGGGCTGGGCAGTCGGCCGCTACCGGCAGCGGCTCGACCCGGGGTTCGCGCGGCTGTTGCGCGAAGTGCGCAACGTACTCGACCCGCACGGCATCCTGAACCCCGGACGGTGGAGTGTGTGACCGCGCCACCCGCGCGCACCGGTGATACGCTGACGCCGTGCCCGCGTGCCCCGAATGCAATACGTCGTATGACGGCGCGGAGGCCGCTTGCCCCCGCTGCGGGACGCCGGCGCCGCCGGCCGAGCCGCGCGATCCACTCGTGGGGCGCACGCTCGCCGGCAAGTACCGAGTCGTATCGGTTCTCGGCGAGGGCGGAATGGGCCGCGTCTACCGAGCCGAGCACGCGACGCTCGGCGTCGACGTGGTGATCAAGACGCTGCACGCGCACATGGCCGCCGACGCCGAGATCGTGCAGCGCTTCTTTCGCGAGGCGCAGTCGGCGTCGCGCCTGCGCCACCCGAACTGCATCGACATTCTCGACTTCGGGGAGTCGGACGGCACGGTGTACATGGCGATGGAGTTTCTGCGCGGCGACAACCTCGCGGACGCCCTGCCGAAGCGGGCCGGTTTCCGCCTCCGCGCGCGGTTCACGTCGCGAGCCAGGTGCTGTCCGTGATCGAGGCGGCGCACCGGCTCGGCATCGTCCACCGCGACCTCAAACCCGAGAACATCATGATCGAGGACCTGCCGACGCAGCGGGACTTCGTCAAGGTGCTCGACTTCGGCATCGCGAAGGTACTCGACCCGATCGGCGGCGCGCGGCTGACGCAGACCGGGGTCGTCGTCGGCACGCCGGCGTACATGGCGCCGGAACAGGCGATGGGACAGCGCGTCGACGAACGCAGCGACCTGTACTCGATCGGCGTGATCTGTTTCGAGCTGTTGTCGGGCCGCCTGCCGTTCGACGCCGACACCCCCGCTGCGTTTCTGGCGGCCCACGCCTACCAGGAGCCGCCGCCGCTCATCACCGTGCGGCCGGACCTGCCGCCCAAGCTGGCGGCGGCCGTCGACCGCGCGCTCGCCAAGTCCCCGCGCGATCGCTATCAGACCGCCGCCGAGATGCAGCGCGCCCTCGAAGACGCCATCGCCGGCGCCCCCGCGACCGCGACCGCGCCGCTGCCCACCGCCACCGCCGCGCTCGCGCCGGCCGCGCCGCGGCTCACCGGGTCGCCGTGCAGCCGGTGTGGCGAGCCGATGCCGCCCGGCGCGAAGTTCTGCCCGGAGTGCGGCGCGACGACCGGCCGCGCGACGCGCGCCCCCACCGCGGACGACGCGCGGTTTGCCGAGCTGCGCCGCGTGCTGCCGTCGACGCTCATCGACGAGATCGTCCAGATGGCGCCCGCCGAGCGCACGGAGCGGCGCGACATCGCGGTGTTGTCCATCGAAGCCGGGGGGCCGGCGCTGTACGACGCGGACCCGGCCGACGCCGAGCGCACGGGCGCCGACCTCGACCGCGCGGTACGCGATGCCGCCGGGCGCCGCGGCGGATTGGTCGCCCAGCGCCAGGACGGCGGCTATACGGTCGCGTTCGGCGTCCGGACCACCGGCGGCGACGACGCCGAGCGCGCCGTGCTCACCGCATTCGACATCCGCGACTGGGTGGCCGACGGCAACCGCACGCGACACGCGCGGCTCGAAGTGTCCGCCGCGGTTCACGTCGGCCCGGCGCGCGTCACGGCGGGGCCGGGAGCCGCGTCGTACACCGCGATCGGCGACACGGTGGCGCTGCCGGCGGCGCTGGCCCGCGCCGTGGAGCCCGGTGCGGTCGTGGTGTCCGACGCGGCGCGGGACCTGGTGCGCGGTGCGATCCGCACGCACGCGCGCGCGGCCGTCCGCGTGCGCGGCCACGCCGGCGCCGTCGGGGTTCACGAGGCGATCGAGCCGCTGGCCGACGCCGATCGAGCGCCCGCGGTGGACGCCGACGCGGCCGGGTTTGTCGCGCTGCCCGACCCGCCGCTCGTCGGCCGTCGCGATCTGATCGCCGCCGTCGGCGCGCGCGCGCGCGACGCGGCTGCCGGCGCCGGCGCATTCGTCCACCTCACCGGTGAGCCGGGCTGCGGCAAGACGCGCGCGCTCACCGAACTCGCGGCGCAGCTCGCGCGCGCCGGCGCGTGCGTCGTGCGCACGACCGCGCGGCCGGGCGCCGACGGCCGCGCGCGCGTCGTCGCCGACGTCGTCGCAGGCGTCGGCGGCACCGAAGGTGGCCTCCGCGCGCTGGGCGTCGACGCCGGCGCGTTGCGAATCCTGACCGCGTGCGTGCGCGGAATAGACGCCACGGAACCGATTCCTGCGGGCGATCGCGCGGGCGCGTTGGCCGCCGCCGTCCGCGACGCGATCGAGCGCCGAGCGCGGCACGGCGTCGTCGCGGTGCTCGTCGACGACGCGCATTGGGCCGACCCGCCGGTCGCGCACTTGCTGGCCGCGTGGGCGGCGGATCCGCCGGCCGGCGCGCTGATCGTGACCGCCGCACGCGATGGACACGCGCTGCCGTGGAGCAACGAGGGCGGGCACGGCACGGTCGTCGCGCCGGCCGGCGTTGCGATCGTGCGCGTCGAACCGCTGACTCCCGACGAGATCGCCGCGATCGCGTCGCACCTGTTGGCGCCGAACGCTCCACCCGCCGCGGTGCGCGCGGTCGCCGAGCGCGCAGGCGGATCGCCGCGCATGGCGATCGACCTGGTCCATCGCCTGATCGAGACCGGCGCACTGCGCGCGCGCGACGGTCGTTGGCATCTGACGGTTGCGCCAGAAACCATATCGCTGCCCGACACGGCCGCCGCGCTATTTGCCGCGCGCATCGACGCTTTGCCCGCATACACGCGCGACGTCCTCGCCTGCGCAGCGGTGTGCGGCGACGACATGCCGGTGGCGATCGTCACGGCGGTCATGGCCGGCGTCCGCGACATCCCGATCGACCGCGACCTCGCCCTGTTGCGCACGCGCGGCCTGCTGCACGACGCCGGTGGTCGCGTCCGCTTCCCGGACGGGCGCATCCGCGACCTCGTGTACGAGCGCCTTCCCGACGGCACGCGCCGCGCGCTCCATCGCGCGATCGCGCGAGCGATCGACGCGTCCCGCGATACCGGTGTGCCGCCCGAGGTCGCCGCGTCGCACTACGCGAAAGCCGGCGACGACGACCTCGCCGTGCAGCGCTACATCGAGGCGCGCGACGCCGCGGCGAGCGCTCCGGCGCGCCGGGCGGCGATCCTGCGCGGGCTCGCCGACGCGGCGCGCGCGGGCCTGTCGGGGCCGAGCGCGCTCGCGCGCAACCGGACGTTGGCCGAGGCCAGCATCGAACTCGGCGAGTTGCTCGTCGACGCCGGAGACTTGGACGCCGCCGCGCGCGCGCTGGCCGAGGGCCTGGCGTGCGCGCAGATGGACGATGCGCCCGACTTGATCGCGCGCGCCAAACGCGGGCGCGGCCGGGCCCGCGTCGCCGCCGGCAAGGTCGACGAGGCGCTGCGCGACCTGCAGTCGGCGGCGCAACTCGCGAGCGGCCTGCGCGACCGGTCGCTCGCCGCGGACATACACATCGATCTGGGCGAAGCGCACGAGCGCCGCGGCGCGCTCGACGAGGCGACCAGGCACTTGCTGCACGCCCTCGAGCTCGCGCAGACCGGCGATGCCGCGGCGCTGCGGCGCGCCGCCCTGCGCGCACTCGCCGCGCTCGGCCGCGTTCGCCTGCGCAGCGGCGATCCGGCCGGCTCGGAGCGGTTCTTGCTTCGGGCGCTCGAACTCGCGCAAGCGGACGGGGAGCACGCGATCGCGGCGCGCGTGCTCGGCAACCTGGCCGCGGTCCACCACGCGCGCGGCGACGCCCGGACGGCGCGGGCACTCGCCGAGCGGTCGCTCGCGATGGCGCGCGACTGCGGCGATCGGATCGGGGTCGCGCGCCAACACGTCAACCTCGCATCGGTGTGCGCCGCGCTCGGCGACGCCGCCGCGGCGCGCCAGCACGCGGAAGACGCCTACGCCGCGGCGCGCGCCGCGGGCTGGCGCGAAGGCATGGCCGCGGCGGCCGCCGCGCGCCGGTGACCCCGCCGGCCCCGCGGCGGGGTATACTGAGGCGGGACGCACGTGAGCGGGGGACTGCAGCGAGGCGCCGCGGCTGCGGCGCGCGACTTGGCTCGACTGCGGCGCGGCGACGGAGCCGATGCCGCCGATGCGGTCGCCCAAGAGCGGATCGCGCTCGCGACCGAGCTATTTCGCACGGCCGACAAGCTCGCACGCGCGCAGCGCACGTACCGCCGCGGCCACCCGATGCTCGAAACGCTGGTCGACGAATGGGTCGCGGCGCTGCACGCGATAACCGACCGGTACGACCGCGTGCGGTTCGCGCTCGGCCCCACGTCGATTGCACTCGACGGATACGACGTGCATCAGACCGACCGGGTCGATGACAACATCTGGTTTCCGCTGTTCGGCGATGGGGTCCGGTCGATGTCGTTCGACGGCGAGTTCGATCGCGCCGGGGCGTTTACGCTGTTCGAGATCCTCGCGCGCGTCGGAGATCGCAAGTCGTTCGAGGCTTTCGCCGACGAGGACGACTCGGTCACCCTGCTGTGGGAGGCGGACATCCCCGGCCTGTCGTTCGTCGCGACGAGCAGCCGCAGCGAGGGTGCCGCCGACGAAGACGACGAGCAGCTCGCTCGCGTGCGCGAGATGATCCGCCTCAGCACGCTCAAGGAGCTGGCCGGCGCGGCGCTCACCGGACGAGCGTACGCCGAGGGCGAGGTCGTCCGGCGGATGCACAAGGTCAACCTGTCGTCGGCCGACATGATGTTTCTGCGCGCGGAAAACCTCGCGGCCCTCGACGAGCTGCCCGCGTCACCGCGCGACGCGCTCGCCGACCTGATGCGCATCGCGCGCGACGACGCGGACGCGATGGCGCGCGCGATCGGCGACGACCCGGCGCTGGCAGACCGGTTCCGCGCGGCGGTGCTCGCGGCTCTCGACGTCGCGCTCGACGCCGGGGACGTGCGCGCCCTGGTGCGCGCGGTCGAGTTGGTGGTGGATGCGCACGCACGGCGCGACCAATGGACGGCGGTCGCCGCGCTCGTCGCCGCGACCGCCGAGTTGCGACGGCGGCGGCGGGCCGAGGGGGTGCCCGATGCGGTCGCAGACGCGCTGAACGCCCCAGTCGTATCGCGGGCGGCTGCGGTCGCCGCGGTCGGCGCGCTCGCAAGCGAGGCCGCCGACCCGGATGCACTCCTCGCCGTGCTCGACGGCATGAGCGACGACGACGCGGGCGCCGCCGCCGAACGAACGGCGGCGATCGCGAACGGAACGCTCAGGCGCCGCGCGATCGGCATCTGCCTGCGCCGCGGTCGCGGTGCCGTCGACGCCGTGGCGGCACAGATTGCCGCGTGGCCGGCGGATGCGGCGCTCGACGCACTGGCGGAACTCGCGGAGTGGGGCGGCGACGGTGCCGTGCGCGCCGCCGAAGCCGCCGGCGATCATGCGGACGGCCGCGTGCGCGCCGAGGCGTTTCGCTGCGCGCTCGCGCTGGCGGCGGAGGGCGAGGCCGCCCGGATGGCGCAGCGCGGCCTGCGCTCGCCGGACGCGAGCGTGCGGCGCGCCGCGTGCGAGCACATCGCCACCGCCCGCCCGCCGGGTTCGGCCCGATGGCTGCGCGAGCGGATCGACGCGCCGGACTTCGCCGGGTCCGAGGCGGTCGAAAAACGGCGGTTGTTCCTCGCGCTGGCCGACGTCGCCGGCCCCGACGATCTCGCGTGGGTGCGCGAGCGACTGAACCAGCGCAACACGCTCCGGCGGCGCGCCGTCGACGAGGAACGCGCCGCGGCGGCGCTCGCGCTCGGGCGCGCGCGGTACGAGCCGGCGCGCGACGACCTCGCGCGGCTCGCGGGCAGCCGGCGCGTGCGCGACGTGGTGCGCGATGCGTGCGCGCGGGCGCTCGAGTGGCTCGATCGCCCGGCCGAGCCGACTTCCGTCGCGGCCGAGCGGCAACGGCGCACGACCGAGTCGCCCGCCGATCCCGCGGTGACCGACCGGCCGGCCGCCGCGCCCACCGCCCGCCTCGATCCCGCCCCCACTCGCCGCGCCGACCCGCCGCCCTCCCCGGCCGCCGCGCCCACCGCCCGCCTCGACCC
>RFGE01000089.1 GCA_003696105.1 Deltaproteobacteria bacterium
CCTCCCGGCCCCGACGCCGCGCCTCCCGGCCCCGACGCCGCGCCCCCGTATCGCCACACCCTCTCCATCGACGGCGTCGACGACTTCGACGCGGCCGCCGAAGCGCTGCCGACCACGACGGCGACCTACGGCGCCTACGTCGCGTGGGACGACGCCTCGATCTACATCGGCTACCGCGGCGACGACATCGCCTCCGGCGACCGCAACCGGTGGCTCCTCGTGTTCTTCGACACGGCGCCGGGCGGCGCGACCGAGGGCGAAACGTACAACACGCAGCGGCCGGGTCTGCCCGCCGGCTTCGCCGCCGATTACGTGTGGCGATGGCGCGCGAGCAACGACTTTCAGCAGCTGCAGCGCTTCGACGGCACGGCATGGGTCGACACGGGTGTGGTTCCCGCGACGTTCCAGGCCGGCACGTTCGTGGAGACCGCCATCCCGCGCTCGGCCGTCGGTGCGATCGGCTCCGCGAACATCACGGCACTGATGATCAACGAAACCCCGCTGGCCGAGTGGGCGTACGCCGGGTTGTACGACGGCAACTTCACGGATGGCTACTACGACGCGGCCGTGTCGCCGATTCCGATGACGTCGTTTTTGTCCGCCGACTTCGCGTCGCCCGCGCCGCCGAACGACCCGTCCCGGCGCAGGCCGTAGCCGGCTGGCGCCGCCGTCACAGCGATCGGACCAGCCGCGCATCGACCGCGGCCAGCACGTCGCGCACGCGCTGCTCGATCGATTCGAACGCCCCGACGCCGGTCGCCTCCGCGATCGCATGCGCGACGCGCAACACGCGGATCAAGTAGCTGAACAGGCTGCCCTCCTCGTGCTCGAGTCGGTGGCGCTCGACGAAGTCGAAAAAGCTCAGCTCGTCGTCCTCCAGCTGCGCCCACACCGTCTTTTGCACCTTGCCGCCGTGCAGCTCCGGGTGCGGCAACTCCGCCAGGAATGCGTGGTGAAGCTGTTCGGTCTCGCTCAACTCGCGCGGATGTTCGCGCTCGTACTCGGCCTCGGCATCCTCCCAGGTCGCCTGCGGCTGCTCCGCGCGCATCTCGCGCAGCTTCGCCCGGATCCACTCGCGCCGCTTTTCCAGCTCCTTGCGGTCGAGGGCGCGCTGGATGACGTCGTGGTCCACCAAGAACTCGACCAGTTCGCGCGCCTGCTCGTAGCTGAAGTCGCGGTGCATGAACGCGTAATAGACGAACAGGCCGTCGATGCCCGGCAGCTTGCCGATCATCTCGCCCGCCACCTGCCGGCCGTGTTCGTCGACCACCCCGAGCGCGCGCAGGTTGGCGGTGACCTGTGCCAGCCGCTTGTGCGCCTCGCGCCGGTCGCGCTCGGGCAATAGCAGGTGATCGACGACGGTGCGAATGTTGAGGTGCTCGTACGCCGGCCTCGCCTCCGCTTCGGCCAGGTCCACGGCCTCACCCGGGAGCTGCTCGCGTTCGAGGTCCGGCAACCCGATCGCGAGCACCGTCTCGGCGGTAATGCGCGTCCGACTCACCAGCGCGGCCGGCTCCCCCTCGACGAGCGCGCGGTGCGCCGCCTCGGACCAGGTCACGTCCTTGCGCCGCTGCGCGTCCGCGCGCGCCTTCGCGTACACCGCCTGGCGGATCTGCGCCTCGTCCACCCGGTAGCCGCGCTTTTTCGCGGTCTTGATCTCCTTGCGGATCTCCTGCACCACCGCATCGGGCGCCAGCGCGATCGCGATCCCCTTGTCGTCGAACTGCGGCCGGCCCGCCCGCCCCGCCATCTGGTGGTATTCGGCCGGCGACAGCAGCCGCGCCTTGCCGCCGACGAACTTGCGCAGCTCCGGAAACACGACCGCCTTCGCCGGCAGGTTGATCCCGGCCGAAATCGTCTCGGTGCTCACGACGAACTTCACGAGCCGCTCGAGGGCGAGCGTCTCGACCAGCTGCTTGTAGCGCGGCAACACGCCCGCGTGGTGGACGCCGATGCCGTGCAAAAGCAGCGGCCGCAACTCGGCCGCCGCACCGCGATCCCACAGCACCTCGTCGGCGAGCTGCGCGATGCGCTCGCGCTCGTCGTCGCTGGTGAAGCGGCTGCAGCTCTTGAGCAGCCGGGCGTTGTCGAAGCAGCGCTCGCGGCCGAACGTAAACACGATCGCCGGCGTGTCGCCCGCCGCCGCCAGCTCGCGCACGACCTCGATCAGGTACTGCTCGCGATAGCGGTGTTCGAGCGGGACCATGCGCTCGCGCGATTCGACGAGGTGCATCGGCGCGCGACGGGTCAGTTCGACCCAGTGGCAGAATGCGTCGGCGCGGCCGATCGTCGCCGACAAGATGACGAGCTGCACCGACGGATGCAGTCCGATGATCGTCTGCTCCCACACGTAGCCGCGCTCCGGATCGTTGAAGTAGTGGCCCTCGTCGAGCACCACCACGTCGGCCGGTGGCTGGCCGCGCGAGCTGAAGATCCGGTTCCACAAGATCTCGGCGACCTCGACCTGGATCGGTGCGTCGCGGTTTTCCTGGAAGTCGCCCGTCGCGAACCCCACGTTGTCGGCGCCGAACGCCTCCTTCAGCTCCCGGTACTTTTCCTCGGTGAGCGCACGCAGCGGCGTCGTGTAGACGGCGGTCTGCCCGAGCGCCAGCGCCTTGAACAGCGCCGCCTGCGCGATCAGCGTCTTGCCCGTTCCGGTCGGAACCGTCACGAGCACGCCGTCGCCGGCGAACACGTGTTCGAACGCGCGCTCCTGGACCGGGTACGGCTCGATGCCGCGCTCGATCAGAAAGCGCTCGTAGAACGCCAGCTCGATGTCGGCCGCCGAGGCCATCGACTGGTTGTACCACCCCGCGCCACGGCGCTGCGCTCGTGTTACGCTGCGGCGTTGATGGGCCGGGGGGAGGCGATCGGCGCGCACATCGGCATCGACCTGGGGACGACTCATTCGTGCGTCGCGGTCGTGCGCGACGGCCGCGCGGTCGTCGTCGCAGGTCCGCACGGCGATCGCACGACGCCGTCGATCCTCGCGCGCACCGACGACGGCGCGTGGATCGTCGGTCACGCCGCCCGCCGCCAGGCGGTCACGAACCCGCAGCACACGTTGTTCGGACTCAAGCGGCTCATCGGCCGTCGCTTCGACGATCCGGAAGTCGTGCAGCTCGCGCGCACCGCGCCCTATCGAATCGTGCGCGGCGATCTCGGCGAAGCATGGGTGCGCGTCGGCGGTGTGGCCCTGTCGCCGCAGGAGATCACCGCGAACCTCGTGCGCCACCTGTGCGATACGGCCTCCGCGGCGCTCGGCGCGCCGATCGCGTCCGCCGTCATCACGGTACCGGCGTACTTCGACGACGCCCAGCGCAAGGCGACGCGCGACGCGGCCGAGCGCGCCGGCGTGCCCGTCGCGGCGCTGCTGAACGAACCGACCGCCGCCGCGCTCGCCTACGCCGTGAGCCGCGGCGCCGGCCGCGCCACAATCGCGGTGTTCGACTTCGGCGGCGGCACGTTCGACATCACGATCCTGCGCGCGGACGGCGACGTCTACGAGGTCGCCGCCACCTGCGGCGACACGTTCTGCGGTGGCGACGACATCGACCGCGCCGTCGTGGACGAGTGGGTGCGCCGGATCGCGGCCGACCACGGCATCGATCCGTCGGCGGACCCGATGGCGCTGCAGCGACTGCGCGAGGCGGCCGAGTCGGCCAAGCGCGACTTGAGCGCCGCGGATGCGGTCGACGTCGCCGTGCCGTTCATCGGCGAAACGGCGGCGGGGCCGGTACACTTCGAGACGCGGCTCGCGCGCGCGGACCTCGAAGCGCTCGCCGCGCCGGTGCTCGACCGCCTCGAAGCGCCATGCCGCCGGGCCGTGGCCGATGCCGGCGTGGCGCCCGGAGACATCGACTGCGTGGTGCTCGCCGGCGGTTCCACCCGCATGCCGGCCGTGCAGCGACGCGTCGCCGACTGGTTCGACGCGTCGATCGCGCGCGACGTCCACCCGGACGAGGTCGTCGCGCTCGGCGCCGCGCTGCACGCCGACGCGCTCGCGACGGGCGGCGCGCGCGTCTTGGTGGACGTGACGCCCCACGCCCTCGGCGTCGAGGTCGACGACGGCGCGATGTCCGTCGTCGTCCCGCGCAACAGCAGCCTGCCCGCGTCGGCGACGCGGCGTTACAAGACCCTGCGCGACGGCCAGACGTTCGTGGACATCCGCGTGTACCAGGGCGACGCCGAGGCGGTCGCCGACAACCGCTACCTCGGCCGATTTCGACTCGGCGGGTTGCCGCCACGCCCGGCGGGCGACGCGCAGGTCGACGTCACGTTCGCGGTCGACGTCGACGGGCTCGTGCGCGTCACCGCCACCGACGTCGTGCGCGGTCGGGCCGCATCCGTCGAGTTTTCGTCCGACGTGCTCGACGAGGCGGCGCGCGAAATGAGCCGCGAGCAGAACGCGCGCGCTGCCCACGTGCCGGCCGAACCGACGGCGCCGGAGCCGGCCGTTTCCCCGCCACCAGCGAGCGCGGGCGCATCGGCCGCCCCCGCGACGCCGTCGGACGCCGAGCCGGCCGGCGGCGACCGCGGCCCGCGGGACGCGGTCGTCGATTCGCCGGGGCCGGCCGTGCCCGCGAACCCGGTGCCGGGCCGCACCTCGCCGTCGGGCCGCGCAACCGCGAGCCGGCGGCGCGCGCGGCGCACGACGCTCGGCCGCTCCTATCTGTCCGAACGGTCCACCGCGGTGCGTCTCGATCCGGCGTCCCGCTCCGCCTCCGGGCGCACGGCCGTCCGCCGGCGCCCCACCGCGGCGCCGCCCGCCGACGAACCGCCGCCCGACCCGGTCCGCGCCGACTACGAGGCGGCCGCCAAGGCCGACCTGTTCGCCCGCCTCGGCCTTCACTGGACCGACCCGCCGACCCGCCTGGGCCCCGCCATCGCCGACCTCCGGCGGCGCTACGGCCCCGGGTCGGACGCGGCCCGGCGCTCGCCCGACTTCGCCGCCCGCCGCCTCGCCCTCGCGGAGGAGGCGTACACGCGCCTGTCGACCCTCGCAGGACGCCGGGCGTACCGCGTCGACGAGTTGGGGGTCGACGTGCGCGCCGCGGCCGAGTTGCTCGAACAGCAGGCGCGGCTCGACCTGCGCCGCCAGGACGTCGCCGACGCGATCGACAAGCTGCGCGCGGCGCAAGACCTGTTTCCGTCGGCCGCGCGCAAGGCGATGGTCGACGAGTTGGTGCGCCAGGCGCACGCGCTGGGGATCAAGCTCGGCCACGACTGACGACAGCCCTCGCCTCGCGTAGCCCCGCTCGCAGGGAGCTGACCGCGTAGTTTATGATGCGCCGCGATGTCCTTCGACGGCCCGCTGTTGCGCGACCGGTATCGCCTCGGGCCTCCGCTCGGCGCCGGCGGCCAGGGCCGTACGTTCGCCGCCGTCGACACGGCCGACGGCGACCGCGTCGTCGCGATCAAGCGGCTCGCGCTCGGCGACGGCACGAGTTGGAAGCAGTTCGATCTGTTCGAGCGCGAGGTGCGCGTGCTCGAGCGCCTGCACCATCCCGGCATCCCTCGCTACCTCGACCACTTCGAGGGAGACCCGCCGGGCACGTTCTACCTGGTGATGGAGCGCGCGCCGGGCCGGCCGCTGTCCGACGCGCACACGTTGTCGGAGTCGGCGCTCCGGGCGATCCTGATCCGAGCCCTCGGGATCTTGGCGTACCTGCACAGCCGAACGCCGCCGGTCATCCACCGCGACATCAAACCGGCCAACCTGCTGTGGGCCGACGACGGCCGCGTATCGCTGGTCGACTTCGGCGGCGTCCGCGACGCGCTGCGCACCGGCGGCGGATCCACCGTCGTCGGCACCTTCGGCTACATGGCGCCGGAACAGTTGCATGGTCAAGCGATGCCGGCGACCGACCTGTACGGGCTCGGCGCCACCGCCGTGGCACTCGCCGGCGGAATCGAGCCCGAGCACGTGCCGCGCAACGGATTGCGCATGGACCTGCGCGCGCACCTGCGCGACCTGTCGCCCGACCTGGTCGACGTCCTCGCGTGGATGACCGATCCGGATCCCGACGCGCGCCCTCAATCGGCCAAAGACGTGCTGCGCCGCCTCGCGCGCCCCGCGCCGCGGGCCGGCCGCCCGAGCGCGGCGGCGAGCGACGGCGCCGCGGCGCCGGACGCGACCGCGCCGGACGCCGCGGCCACGTCGGCCGCGCACCGAGACGCGACCGGCGACGGCGACACGCCGCGCGGCGGCGCCGCACCCGAAGACGCCCCCGTGTCGCACGGCGACGACGACGAGCCCCTGCTCGACCTCGAGATGTCGGAGCCGCTGCGCAGCGTCGCCGGCGTGCTGCTCGCCATCGTCGGCTGGGGCGGCACCGCCGCCCTGTGGTTGGTCCAGCGCGCGCTGCTGCCGATCGCGTTCGCGCTGGTGAGCGCGTTCGTGTCGGGCGACGGGCGCCGCAAGCTCGACGGCGCCCGCGCGACCACCGATCGCGCCCTCGACGGCGCCCGCCGCGGCTTTCGCCGCCTGCGAGGCGCGCACCGGCGCCCCCGCGCGTTGCCCTCGCATCCACCCGACCCTTCCTGACGCCCCGGCCACTCGATCCTGACGATCCGCTCGATCCGAAGAAAATCCCCCCGCGTGCGCGGCTGTCGGGCGCCGCCGGGGCGGGGAGTCTGAGACGCGACCGACGCGTAGCGAGGGCTTGCGGACTCCCAGGAAATCGACGCGGATTGGAGGTCCGGATCAATGCGCCCGCTC
>RFGE01000090.1 GCA_003696105.1 Deltaproteobacteria bacterium
CGGTGGCGGCGGCGCGCGGGTCGTCATGGTGACGCGCGACATCACGCCGCAGGCGCGCCTGCAAAACGAGCTGGCGGCGAGCGAGCGGCGGTTTCGCGCGCTCGTCGAAAACGCTCCCGAGGCGATCGTGTTGCTCGACGTCGAGTCGGGCCGTTTCGTCGATTGCAACGACAATGCGTCGGCGCTGTTCGGGTTGCCGGTGGACGAGCTGCTGAAGGTCGGCCCGGTCGACATGAGCCCGCCGGTGCAGCCCGACGGGCGCCCATCGGATGCGACGGCGGCCGAGTACATCATGCAGGCGGTGGACGGCAGCACGCCGGTGTTCGAGTGGATGCACCGCGACGCGGCGGGGCGCGACATTCCGTGCGAGGTCCGCCTGTGCCGGTTCCCGGCCACCGACGGTCTGGTGTTGCGCGGCAGCATCACCGACATCCGCGAACGCAAGCGGCTCGAGCGCGAGCTGGCGGCCCACCGCGATCGGCTCGAGGCGATGGTGCGCGAGCGGACCGCGGAGCTCGAGCGCGCGATCGACGAACTGGAAGGGTTCGCCCATGCGGTCGCGCACGATCTGCGCACGCCGCTGCGCGCGATCGCCGGGTTCGCCGACGCGCTCGTGGAAGACGAACCGCTGTCTGCGGCGGGCGCTGACCACGTCGCCCGGATCCGCCGCGCGACGGAGCGGGCGGGCGAGATCGTCGACGCGCTGCTCGGACTGGCGCGGGTGTCACACCGGCCGCTCGATGTGAGGGCGGTGGACGCGAGCCAGATGGCCTTCGACGTCGTCGCGGAGTTGCGGGTGCACTATCGCGACCGCGCCGCGGACGTGCACATCCAACCGGCGATGTGCGTCGTCGCCGATCCGGCGCTGCTGCGGATCGCGCTCGCGAACGTGGTCGACAACGCGTTCAAGTTTACTCGCGGCACCGCGACCGCGCGGATCGAGATCGGGATGCGCCGGCAACCGGATGTGGTGGAGCTGTACGTGCGCGACAATGGCGTCGGCTTCGACATGCAGTACGCACACGCGCTGTTCGGCACGTTCGGCCGGCTGCACGGCGCGCGTGACTACGATGGGACCGGGCTCGGCCTCGTCACCGCGCAGCGCGCGATCGCGCGCATGGGCGGGACGATCCGCGCCGAGGGCGAGCCGGGTCGCGGAGCGACGTTCTGGATCGCGCTGCCCGCCCGCGCCGGCGACGTCACCGCAGCCAGCGGCGCACAAGGCGCGCCTCGCTCGTGACGACCATGGCCGGCTCGTAGCGGTCGATGGCGACGAGCGTTTCGACCGTCGCGGAGAACATCCAGAAGGCGAGTTCGTAGCCCGCGTGGTCGTAGGCCTCGTACTGCCCGTCGAGCAGCCACTGCGGGTGTACCTCGACGAGGTCTATGCCCAACTCGGCACCGAACTCGGACAGCGGTCGCGTCTGGCTGTCGAGCGGCGCGGGGATGCCGACGATCGCGCCGAGCCGCCGGCGCGCCCGCGCGGGCGGCAGGCGCCAGCGCGGCTCGGCGGCGACGGCGGCCAGCAGGCGCGGGTCGAACGAGGTCACGACGAGGTCGACGTCGCGGCCGGCGGTCGCGGCCGCGGCATCCAGCGTCGCGACGACGTCGACCGCGCACGCCGCGTGCGCTGCGCGCTGCGCGGGCGTGTGCGCGTCGGACTTGCTGGGGCCGACGTGGCCCTTGAGTTCGATCAGCACGGTAAACGGCACGTCGTCGCGCGACGCGATCGGCTCCGGTCTGGCGATGTATTGCGCCAGCTCGGCGGCGACGTCGCCGGCGCTGGCCGCGGGGGTCGTCGACAGGTCGTGGGCGAACAGACAGCGGTTCTGTTGTCCGTGCCAAAACAGGTCGATCTCGACGCCGTCGATCGCAGGACGACCGTCGACGGCCAGGGCGAGCGATGCGCGCAGCGCGTCGAGCGTGTCGTCCCTCCGCGGCTCCGGCGGCTCGACACAGTTGGCGTTGTGGCAGATGACGAGCGGTCGCGGTCGATCGCACGCGGTCGTCGCGATCGTCACCACCACGGCGGCGCGTGCGATGGCGCTAACGCCGCGCCTCATATTCGAACCGCACGAACATGGCGAAGTTGATCAGATCGATGAAGTCGCGGCCGCTGGCCAAAGACAGCCACTCGGCGGGCAGCCCGGCGCCGTGTTTGACGATGACCGTCGCCGCCTCGATTCCCCAGCGCGCGCGCAGTGGCCCGGTCGACAGGGCGTCGATCGGAGCGGTGACGCCGACGAGCAACTTGTGTTGGAAGTGACGGCCTCCGGAGATGCCGATCGCCGTCGTGCGCGCGCCGGCCAAAAGCGCCAGTCCGGCCGGCGTGACGCGCCACTCCGACAGCGCGTCGACGTCGTGCTGGCCGTCCGTCCAGAACATCGGGTCGAGGACGAGAGTGAGCCGCACGGGGCCGACTGTCGCGCCGCCGCCGGCGCGAATCGGGTGCGTGCCGAGTTCGGCGCGCAGGTTCAGGCCGGCGTGCCACGCGGGAGCGGACGGCTCGGCGCGCGCGCTGGCAGCGGCGGTGGCGACTCCAGCGACCGCGGCGAGGCAGGCGAGGCGCATGCGGCGATGGTAGCGCGGCCGCCGCGCGGCCGGTCACGCGAGTGCGGCGACGTCGAGCAGGTCGGCGAACCGGTCGAGCAGGTAGTCGGGGGCCAGCGCGGCCAGCTCGTCCCGCGTCCACCCGCCGTAGGTCACGGCACACGCCACGCAGCCGGCCGCGCGCGCGGCGCCGACGTCGCGGTCCGTGTCGCCGACCATCACCGCGCCGGCCAGCGGTCGCCGCACCGCGGCGGCCGCCCGCCGGACGATCGCCGGGTCGGGTTTGGCCGGCAGGCCGTCGGAGCCGACCACCGCGTCGACGAGGGGCGCCAAGCCGACCGAGTCGATCACCTGCCGCGCCATCGCCGTGCGCTTCGCGGTCGCGACGGCGACGGCCAGGCGCGGGTGCCGCGCGCGCAGGGCGGCGAGCGTGTCGGCGACGCCATCGTAGGCGCGCGTGTCGTGTGGGCTCGCCGCGTATGCGTCGCGATAGGCGGCGACGAATCGGTCGAAGCGAGCGCGCTGGTCGGCCGCGCCGGGGGCATGGCCGGTCGCGCGGCGATAGAACACCTCCAGCCCGACGCCGCGGCGGCACAGGTCGATCAGGTCGTCGGTCGCCGCGATGCCGATCGCGGCCAGGGCGGCGCGGATGCCGAACCGGATGTCGTCCAGCGAGTCGACGAGCGTGCCGTCGAGGTCGACCACGAGCAACATCAGGGCAGGATGTCCACGATCAACGCCGTGATGTTGTCGCGGCCGCCGCGCTCGTTGGCCAGGGCGATGGCCGCATCGGCGCCGGCGTGGATGTCCTCGCCCGCGAGGATCTCGACGATTTCGGCGTCGTCGCGCAAGTAGGTGTGCAGCCCGTCGGTGCACAGCAAGAACCGATCGCCCGGGCGCACGTCGATGTCGGCGGTATCGACCTGGACGTAGTCCTTGTGGCCGACGGCGCGCGTGATCACGTTCTTTCCGCCGGCGGTGCGCGCCTCCTCGGGGGTGATCAGGCCGTGTTTCAGCTTGTAGTTGATGAGCGTGTGGTCCTCGGTGATCTGCAGCACGTCGCCGTTGCGCACGCGGTAGACCCGGCTGTCGCCGACGTGTGCCGCGTATGCGAAGCCGTCGCCGACGAGCAGCGCCGACACGGTGGTGGACATGCCTCGCTTGGCCGGGTCGAGTTCCGCCATGCCGTGGACCATGTAGCAGGCCGACTGCACGCCGCTTTCGAGCAGCCGTCGCACTTCGCGGCGCGCTTCGGGATCCACCGAGGCGCGGGCGAGACACTGGTCGAGGTAGTTCGCGGCGCCGTAGACCCACATGCGCAGCTGCTCGACGGCTTCCTGGCTCGCGACTTCGCCCTTGGAGTGGCCGCCGACGCCGTCGGCGACGACGTAGAACCCGCGGTCGTCGTCGCGAAAATACGCGTCCTCGTTCACGACGCGCTTGCGCCCGACGTCGCTGCGCCCAACGGATACGGTCCGCATGTCGCCATCGTACGCGCCGGGGCTCGCGTACTTCAAGCGGCCGCGGTACCCTGTGTCGGTGGAACCGGGTCCACGCTTCGCGGGCGTCGCCGCCGCGCTGGTCGGCGGTGCGGGCGACGTGCTGTCCGAATGGCTCGACCGCTACGTCCGGTCGCCGCTGCGCCTCCCCGGTGCGGTCGACCGCGATGCCCTGGGCGCGCAGTGCGAGCCGCTGGTGGCCGCGCTGGCGGTCGCGCTGGCGGCCGACGACGTGCGACCGGGCGCGCCGAGTTTGCGCGAGGTGGAGAAGGGACTGTCGTTCCTCGGCGCGCACCTGTCGGCGTCCGGATGCTCTGGATTCGACGCCGCCGCGTTGGTCTGCGCGCTGCGCGACACGCTCCTCGATCGTCTCGGGCACAACGATCCGAGCGACGGCGAGCGCGATGCGCTCTTTCATCTGTTCGACTGGTTTTCCGCGGTCGCGCTCGACGCGTTCGCCCAGGGATGCCGCGCCGAGGTGACCGAGCGATTTCACGAGCAGCTCGTCGACCGCACGCCCGTGGTGCTCGTCGCGCCCGACGTGCCGGCGGCGTTCCCGATCGGGGACGCGCGCGTCAACGGGTTGCGCGGCGTGTTCGCCCGCCTCGCGTTGACGATCGCGCGGGTTGGAGCGCGCGTGGTCATCGTCGATGCGTCGGGGTTGTCCTCACAAGACGACCCCGAGATTCTGGCCGCGCTGAGCGAGTATGCGAGCCACCGCAAGATCGCCGGCCGGGTCGCGCTGGTCGCGTGCGGTCTGTCGGACCGCGGGGTATCGGCGTGGCGGCGCGTGACGGGCGCCGCGGGGATGGCGTTCGAGGTGCGACAGCGGTTCTGGGAGGCGTTGGGGGCCGCGCTCGAGCGGTCCGATTTCGCCTATTCCCGCCGCCGCGGACCGTAACCTCGCGAAAAGTGTTACCATCTTGAGCCAAGTCGTGGCATCGACGTTTCCCATGGAGTTCGGGCGCTACCGGCTCGTGGAACGGCTCGCCATCGGGGGCATGGCCGAGCTGTTCAAGGCCGAGGTGTCCGGCGCGCACGGGTTCACCAAGCAGGTGGTGATCAAGCGGATCCTGCCGCATCTGGCCGGCGACGAACACTTCACCGCGATGTTCATCGACGAGGCCAAGATCACCGCGCGCCTGTCGCATCCCAAGATCGCGCAGACCCTCGAGCTGGGAAAGTTCGACGGTCAACTGTACATCGCGATGGAGTACATCGACGGGCTCGACGTCCTCGCGATGCTGCGGGAATCCGCGCACCGCCGGCAGAAGCTGCCGCTGCCGATCTCGGTGCACATCGCGATGGAGGTCCTCGACGCGCTCGACTTCGCGCACCAGCAGACCGACGCAGACGGCAAGCCGCTCAACATCGTTCACCGCGACATCTCGCCGTCGAACATCCTCGTGTCGAGGCGCGGCGACGTGAAGCTCGTCGACTTCGGCATCGCGCAGGCCGCCGAGCGCGACCAGCACACGCGCGCGGGGACGCTCAAGGGCAAGTACGGCTACATGGCGCCCGAGCAGGTCGTCGGCCAACCGCTCGACGCGCGGTCCGACCTGTTTTCGTGCGGCATCGTGCTTGCCGAGATGGCGATGGGGCGCCGGCTGTTCATCTCGCCGAACGAACTCGACGTGTTGCTGATGGTGCGCGACGTCAAGCTGCACCGGCTCGACAAGTACGGCGCGAATCTCGATCCCGAGTTGCTCGCGATCATTCGCAAGGCGCTGGCGAAAGCCCCGGACGACCGCTATCAGTCGGGCGGCGAGTTCCGCGACGCACTCGGCGAGTGGATGTTCGAGCGCCGTCACCGCGTTACGCCGAAGGACGTGGCGGCGCTGGTCGACGACCTGTACGACGCCGCGTGGGCGCGCAAGCGCGCCAGCCGTTCGCCCGAGCTCGACGCCCCGCCGCAAGCCGCCGCGCCCGCGCATCGCCGGCGGGTCGCGAACGCGACGGAGCCCGCTCCGCCGCCCGGCGCGGCTGCGCCCGCGGGAGACGACCGCGGCGAACGCGAGCAGTTTCCCGCGTCCGCGTCGATGGAGGAGGCGATCGCGCTGGTCGCCGGCGAACTCGACGGCATTCCGCTCGGGGAGCAACGGGGCCTCGAAAGCCAGCCGGTCGTGCTGATCGAGCAGGAGCCGGCGGCGGACGGCTCGCCACCGGCAGGGTCTCGCACGCCGCCCGAGCGCGCGCGGCGCGACACGCAGGCCGGCGAAGCCGGCGCCCGCGCCGAGACCGACGACGGCATCGTGATCGACGAGGTGAACGTCGATTCGGCCGACTACCAGCTCGGCGATCTCGCGCGCGAACTTGCGCGGGCAGACGACGACGAACCGTCGGCGCGCGCTCCGACCACCCAGGAGATCGCGTTCGACGACATCGTCGAGGCTGTCGAGAACGCGCTGCCGCGGGACGCGGCGGGTCGCGTGATCGAGCCGTCCGAGGACGAAATCGAGCAGGCGCGGGCCAGGCGTCCGGCGCTGGTCGTCGAGTCGGTCGCCGCCGAGCCGGACGACCGCGGCGATCTCGCGCAGGTGCCGCCGATCCGCGTCCTGTGCCGGCTGGCGGTCGCCCGCGCCACCGGCCTGCTCGTCGTCTCGATCGGCTCGATCAAAAAGGAGATCTTCCTGGTCGGCGGACAGCCGGAGTACGTCGCGTCGAACCTCGCGTCGGAGCTGTTCGGCGAGTACCTGGTCGCGCACAAGGTGATCTCCGAGGGAGAGCTGTCGATGGCGCTCGCGATGATGCCCCATTACGGCGGCAAGCTCGGCGACACGCTCGTCGGTCTCGGCCTGATGAAGCCGCTCGACGTGTTCCGCCAGCTCACCCAGCAGGTTCGCGGCAAGGTGATCGACGTGTGCACGTGGGCCAAGGGGGAGTTTTCCTGGTACGACGGCGTCCGCAACGAGCGCGACGCGTTTCCGCTCGATCTCGACCCGTTCGAGGTGCTCGGCGCCGGCGCCATGGCGGTCCAGTTCGAGCGGATCGAGGCGTGGATCGACGCGCATCGCGACGAACGGTTCGTCGCGGCGCGCAAGCCGGCGTTCTCGCCGGAACAGCTGCGCCTCGGGGCGGCGCCGCGCGACGTGTTCAACCAGCTCGACGGTTCGCGGTCTGTCGGCGAACTCGTCGACCGCTACGACGACGTCGAACAGCGCACGCGGTTCATGCGCGTGTTGTACTTGCTCGTGATGACCGAACTCGCTCGGCCGGCGTAGCGGGGGGCGTCATCGATCGGCCGCCGCGAGCAGCGCGGCGCGGTCGCACGGCATGGGCGCTTCGATCGGCGGGCGCCCCGGCAGAACGAGCCTCGCCGCGTGCAGGAAGTGGCCGACGAGTCCGGCGGGCGGCCCGCCGTAGCGGACGTCGCCCACGATCGGATGGCCGGCGCGCGACAGGTGGATGCGGATCTGGTGCATGCGGCCAGTCGTCGGAGTGCACGCGAGCAGAGTCCACTCGCCGACTCGGCGGACGACGGACCAGGCGGTGTGTGCCGGCTGGCCGCGGATGGGCGACGACGCCTCGCCGTCGCGCGCGGCGCCCGCGACCAGTGCGAGGTAGTGCTTGCGTGCGCGTCCGTCGGTCATGGCGGCGCGCAGCCTGCGCCAGGCGGCCGCGGACCGCGCGGCGACGAGCACGCCGGTCGTACCGGTGTCGAGGCGGTGGATGAGTCCCGCCTCGCGCGGGTCGTCGCCGACGCCGGCGCAGTCGGGAAAGCGGGCGACGAGCGCGTTCGCGACCGTGCCGGTCTCGCCCGCCGCGAGCGGGTGGCTCGGCATGCCGGCCGGTTTGGCGACGGCGACCAGGTCCGCATCGGCGTACAGCACCGCGAGCGGCGCGCCGCCGTCCGCTACCGGCCGTAGGTCGTCCGGCGCCGGCGGCGGCGCGCGCAGATCGATGACCGCGCCGGCGGCAACGCATGTCCCTTTGCGCGCGACGGCGCCGTCGACGCGGACGTTGCCGTCGGCGAAGTAGCGCGCCAGCGTGCGGCGGCTCGCGTAGGGGTAGCGGCGCTGCACGATGCGGTCGATGCGGCCGGCCTCGTCCGACGTGACGACGAATCGGATCATCGCGCCAACAGCAGCAGCGCGGGCACGCGGTCGCCGGCGCGCACGTCGCCGCGGTCGGCGTCGAGTTCCAGCAGCGCGTCGACGCCGACCATCGACCGCAGCATGCCGGAGCCCTGCCGCGGGTTGGGGGTCGCCGCCAGTTCGCCGTCGCGGTCGCGAAGCGCCGCGCGCACGTAGTGGGCGCGGCCGGGCTTTTTCGCGTAGTCGGCGGTGACCGTCACCGGCGCGCGCCGGCGCTCGGGCGATGCAGATCCTTGCATATACAGCAGTGTCGGTCGCACGAACAGCTCGAACACGACCATCGACGACACCGGATTGCCGGGCAGCCCGAACACGAGCGTCCCGGTCGGCGCGACGCCGAACGCCAACGGCTTGCCCGGCTTCATCGCGACCTTCCAGAAGGTGAGCGATACGCCGAGCTGTTCGAGGCACGGCTTGACCAGGTCGTAGTCGCCGACGGAGACGCCCCCCGACGTGCACAGCACGTCCAACGCGAGTCCTCGCGCGAGGTGGTCGCGGATCGCACCGGCGTCGTCGGGAGCGATGCCGAGCGCAACCGGTTCGCCACCGGCTTCGCGCACCTGGGCGGCGAGCGCGTAGGCATTGGAGTTGACGATCTGACCGGGGCCGGGCTCGACATCGACGTCGACGAGTTCGTCGCCGGTCGACAAGATGCCGACGCGGGGCCGGCGACCGACCGGGACCTCGGTGCAGCCGAGCGCGGCGAGCAAGCCGATTTCGCCGGGGCCGAGCCGGAGCCCGGCGGCCAGCGCGACGTCGCCGACCGCGACGTCTTCGCCCGCGCGCCGAATGTGTTGGCCGGGCCGCGCGGGGCCGGCGATGTGTACCGCATCGCCCCGGTCGTCGGCGTCTTCTTTCATGACGACCGCGTCGGCGCCGGGCGGCACGGGGGCGCCGGTCATGATGCGCGCCGCCTGGCCCGGGCCGATGTCGACCGCGCCGGGCGGTTGGCCCGCCGCGATCGTGGCGACGACCGCGAGGGTGCCGGGCAGGTCGGCGGCACGCACGGCGAAGCCGTCCATCGCGGAGTTGTCGAACGGCGGCAGTGCGCGCCGCGACACGACATCGCGGGCGAGCACGCGGCCGTCGGCGCTGCCGAGGGCGACGGATTCGGCCGGCAGCCTGGTCGTTTTCGCGCGGATGCGGGCCGCAGCATCTTTCACCGTGAGCACGCGCCGAATGTACTGTAGTCTGACCGGGTATGGTCGTAACTGGTCGCGATCGCGCGCGGCGGCCTCGGCGCCGCCGGCGCCGGCGCGTCGCTTCGCTGCGCCGGGGGCCCGCCCGCGCGGTAGCCGTGCGCTGACCATGGCGTCGGCCAGTTGGCGGTTCCTCGGGGGCGCGGTGGCGGCGGTGATCGGATTGGCGCTCGCGAGCGCGTGGCGCGCGGGCACGTGGGTCGTCCTGCTGCCGGTGTTGGGAGCGGTCGTCGCGCTCACGGGCGCGGCGCTCGCCGTCGACTACTTCGGCCTCGGCCGGCGGCGCGCGGTGTGGCCGTCCGCCCGGCCCGACCCGCGCGCCGCGTGGCGGCGGTCGCGCGCGCTGTGGCGCCGGTTCCGCGCGCTCAAGCGGTCCGGCAGCCCGCGCACGGCGCCGGTCGCGCGCGCGTTGCTGCTGGCGCTGGCCGAGTGCGACCGGCTGCGCGAAGCCGGCGAGGTCGTCGACTTCCTCGCCGCCGACGCGGCGTTCACGCGAGTCGGCGCCGATCCGGTGGCCGATGCGGTGCGGGCGATCGCGCTGGCGGAGCTCGGGCGCGTGGACGAGGCGCGGCCGGTCGCGGGCCGGCTGCTCGCGGCGCCGCGCTGCGCGCGGCGGCCGATCGCGGTGTACGCGTGGGCGCGCGTGGCCGAGGTCGACGGGCGCGTCGACGCCGCGCTGCGCGCGGTGGACGAGTCGCTGCTCGCTCGGGCGGGTTCGGCGCTGCGCCGCGATCTGCTCCTGCTGCGCGCGCGCTGCGAGCTGCGGCGCGGCCGCGGGGACGCCGCGGCCGACGTGCTGCGGCGGCTCGCGCGCGAGCGGGGGCGCCGCGCGGTCGAGGAAGTGGCCGACGCGAGCGCCGCGCGCGGAGACGCCGCGCTCGCGGTCGCCGCGCGGGCCGCCCTGTCGGCCGCCGCGCCGTATCGCTGAGCGCCCGGCGCCGCGACCGCGCGGTGACGCCGCACGCTCGCGCGTTACCGCCGCTTGCGGCGTTTCGAGCGCCGCTGCGCCTTGCGCTGGCGCTCGAGCTGGCGGGCGGCGCGGCGCGACTTGCTCGGGTCGACGACCTCGTAGACGATGACCTGGTCGCCGGCCTTCAACTCGGTGTCGGGCGGCTTGCGGTTGATGCGCGCCAGATCGTACTTCGACAGGCCGTAGAGCTTGCCGACGTCGGCGAGCGTGCCGCCGCGCTTGACGGTGTAGATCGTCCGCCGGCGGCCGAGTCGGCCCTCCGCCAGCGCGATGTGTTCTTCCGAGCCCGCCTGCACGATGTGCAGCCGCGTCTCGTCGAGCACCGCGATGCCGTGGGCGTTCGGGTCGAAGTCGGGCGCGGCCCACACCTGGAGCACCATCCGCGGCTGCAGATGGGCGTCCGCGTTCAGTCCGTTCCACTCGGCGAGCGCGCGCAGGTCCACGTGCCACGCCTTTGCGATGCCCCACAGCGTGTCGCCGGCGACGACGCGGTAGAACCAGCGCCGCTTGCCGGGCACGCGCAGATCCTTGTCGGGCACCGCGACGAGCAGCGGATCGTCCGGGCCGCCGGGCGGCAGGCTCGACCGGTACAGATCGTCGTGCGCCTTCTTGCGGTTCTCCCGCTGCTGCTCCTCGCTCACGACGGGCACGACGAGGGTCATGCCGCCGCTGATCTCGGCCTCGTCGGTGATGCCGTTGAGTTCGGCCAGCTCGGAGCGGGACAACCCAAACGTCGTCGCGATGTCCTCGAGGCGCTCGCCGTGGCGGGCGACGTACGCGGTGTAGCCGTCCCAGTCGCCGCGCAGCTGCGGAAACCGCTCGGCAAACAGCGCCGCGCGGCCCTTCGGGATTCGCACCGGGAAGTTCGCTTCGCCGGGCGGTGTCCGTCGGCGCTTGAGGTGCGGGTTGAGGCGGGCGATGGTGTCGGCGTCCGTCCCGGCCGCGCGCGCGATCGTTGCAAAGGAAACCGATGTCGGCACGGTGACGACGTCGAACTCGTGTCGCGGTGCCGGTTCGATGTCGGCAAAGCCGAACCGTTCGCGGTTGTGGCCGACGATCGCCGTCGCGATCGCCTTCGGCACGTAGATGCGAGACCCCCACGGCAGCCCCGCCTCGTACTCGAGCAGTTGCCAAAAGTCGTTCGTGTTGTACTTGGCGATCGCCGCCGCCACGTTGCCGTAGCCGGCGTTGTATGCGGCCAGCGCTAGCTCCCAGTTGCCGAACCGCTGGTAGAGGTCCTGCCACATGAGCACCGCAGCCTCGGTCGACCGCACCGGGTCGTAGCGCTCGTCGACCCAGCGGTCCACGCGCAGCCCGTAGATGCGCGCCGTGCCCGGCATGAACTGCCACAGCCCCGCTGCGCCGGTGCGCGAGTACTCCCACACGTCGTACGACGACTCGATCATCGCCACGTACAGCAGATCCTCCGGCAATCGCGCGTCGCGCAGCGCGTCGAGGATGAGGTCGGCGAATCGGCCCTGGTCGCGCAGCCACGCGGCCATGATGGTGCGGCCGCGCGGGTCGTTCTTGTAGAACTCGAGGTAGGCGATGATGCGGTCGTCCCAGTGGACCGGCAGGTCCGGCAGCTCGAGGTCGGCCAGCCACGGCAGGTCCGGCCGCAGCGCGCGCGGATCGTTGTCGGGCGCGTGGCGGTGGCCCCGGCTGGCGTCGGCGCGCGCCATCGGGCCGTCCACGTCGATCCACGGCGACCCGTGCCCCGGCCGCGGGAACGTCTCGCGCTCGAACTCCAGCATCAGATCGGCGGCGCGGTGGCAGTCGCGTCCGACCGAGCACGCGCGCACCGCGCGGCGCTGATCGTCGTCCGGTTGGAGCGGCGGCTGAGCGGCCGGTGGCGGCGGCCCCGGGGGACACGCCTGCGGCCCGGGTGCCGTCGGCGCCGTGTCGGCGCGGGCGCCTGCGGCGGCCGCCAGCGCGGCGATCGCCAGCGCGGTCGAGGGCAGGGCGCGCGAGGTCATCTCCGTCAGCTTAGAGGGAGGTCGGCCCGGTGCAAAAAAATGAGCGAAGCCGGGCGCGCGGGCGGTGGGCGCCGGCGTGCAAACCGGGTACACTATCGCCGCAACCTGTCGAGGAGCCTGCCATGCCCGGAATGGGCGAACTGCTCATCATTCTCGTGATCGTGCTGCTGATCTTCGGCGCCGGGAAGCTTCCCGCCATCGGCGATGCGCTGGGGCGCAGCATCAAGAACTTCAAGCGAGCCGCGTCCGGCGACGACGAGATCGAGGTCGCCAAGCGCGACGAGCTGCCGGCGAATCGGGCGCGCGGCGAGATCGCGGACGGCGCGACGCCGCCGGCCGAGGACGCCGAGGTCGTCAAGACCGCGGCCAAGGACTGAGCGCGCCGCTGCGCGGCGAGCCTGCGGCCGCGGCGCGGATCGCGCTGCGGGGCGACGCACGGGCGGAGGCGCCGGGCGTCGAGCCCGTCGCGCCGGCGGCCGGCCGGTACGGCTCGGCGGCGCGCTCACGCCGTGGCGCCGCGGGCGACGAGGGCCGCCGCTTGCTCGCGCACCGGCGCCGGCAGGTTCTCGTCGCCGGCCGCTCGGTGCAGGTCCGCCGCGTGCAGGGTCGCGAGCAGGCGGATGGCGATGTGCGCCGGGGTGTCGGGGTGGAACACCAGCGCGCGCTTGACCCGGTAGCGCGCGATCCAGCGGTCGGAGCGCGCGATCTCGGCGAGCGCGTCCGGGCGGCCCGGCCGGTGCGTGGCGATCGCGAGCACGTCGCGCTCGGTGATGTGCGGGTTCGCGAGCAGGATGCGGATCACGGCGGGGTGCGGGTCGCGCAGCAGGGCTTCGAGCACGCCGCGCGCGTGGCCGCGGGCCAGCGCTTTGCGCTCGCCGAGGGTGAGCGGTCGCCCCTTGGGCCGCAGGGGGCGTTCCGCCGCCGGGTCGTCGCCGGGCGGCGCCGCCGGTGAGGCGTCGAGCAACATGCGGCGGACGGCGTCGCAGCCCAGGTCGACGGCGGCTTCGTACAGGTCGGCTCGCACCGGGTACGGCAGGACGTCGGGGGCGGTGAGCGCGGCGGCGAGGGTTTCGAGGGCCAGCGCGGTGTCCGCCGACGGGCGGCGCCGGTGGCGTTCGAGCAGCGCGTCGAGCGCGGTCACCGCCTCGGCGGGCTCCCACGTGGCGAGGGTGCGCGCGAGGGCGCGCTGGCGCATCGCCGGTTCGCGAATCGCGCTCAGTTGCCGCTCGAGCGAGCGGCTCGCGCGCATCGTGCGCGGATCGCGTCGGTCGGCCACGCGCCGATCATTCCGCGATCGTGCGTCGTTGTCACGCCGGGCGCCGGCGTGATAGGTCAGAGGAACATGTCGGAGCCGCGAATTATCAAGCGCTACGCGAACCGCAAGCTGTACGACACCCAGCACAGCCGGTACGTCACCCTCGATCAGATCTCCGACATGATCCGCGCGGGCGACGAGGTCAAGATCATCGACAACAAGACCAAGGAAGACCTCACCTCCGTGACGCTCGCTCAGATCATCTTCGAGGAAGAGAAGAAGCAAAAGAGCTTCCTGCCGCTGCAGGCGATGCGCAACATCATTCAGACCGGCGGCGACTCGATCCAGCACCTCGTGAGCGAGGCGCAGCGCCGCGTCACCGGGGCGTTCGCCAAGAAGGAGTCGGAGGCCGGCGACGCCGCCGAAGCCGCCGGCGGTGACGCGCCGGCGAAGGCGCCCGTGCCGCGCACGCTGCGCGAATACCGCGAGTGGCTGGCGCACACGCAAAAAACCATCGACGAGTGGCAAAAGCGCGTCGACGACCGGATCCGCAACGTCGTCGAGGGCATTTCGCCGTTTGCCGGCCTGCAAAAGGACGTGCGCGAACTCGGCGCGCGCATCGCGGAGCTCGAGCAGAAGCTCGCGCAGCTCGAGCGCGAGGAAGCGGCCGCCAACGGCGCGGGCGCTCCTGCCGCGGGCCGCGCGGCAGGGTCGGATCGCGGCGCCGGCGACGACGCATAGCGAGGTTCCGGCCGGCGGCCGCGGGTGCGTTCGCGGCGGTGCTCGGCCGCGCGACGGCATCGGGCCGGCCCGGGCCGCGCGCGGCGACCGCGCGCGACCCGCCTGCACGCGCCGCGGGTGACCCGGCGGCATGTGCCGCGGTCGGAGCCCGCGCGGGTCGCTCAGCCGCCGCGGAACCGGCGCGACGCGGCGACCTCGGCGCGATACGCGTCGACGTGGCGGGCGCGCACGTCCGCCGGCCAGCCCAGCAGCGTCGCGGCGCGGTCGGCGACGCGGTCGACCACGTCGAGGCCCTGGTCGCGGCCGACGAGCAGCAGCGGAACGCGCCGCGCGAGGATGTCATCGACCGTACGCGCCATGTCGTCTTGCACCGCGAAGTCGATCTCGGCCCAGACGTAGGGCAGGTCGTCGTTGATCCGTTCGCCCAACGACGGGTTGTCGTGGATTGCGCGGGCGAGTTTCTTGGCGCGCGTGCCGTAGGTGTTGGCCAGGTGCGTCGCGGTGTCGGCTGCGATGCCGAACTCGTCGGCAAGGCGGTGGGCGAATTCGCGCACGCCGGTCATGCTCCGGCGCGGCAACCCGGCCGCGCCCGGCAGAGGTCGCGTCTTCGTGCGCGGGCGGCGCAGCCTTTCGGCGTCGAAGTCGGCGCGCCGGTTGGCGTCGAGCCACTTGATCGCCTTCTTCACGCATTCTTTGGCCATCCGCCGGTAGGTCGTGAGCTTGCCGCCGGCGATGACGATCACGCCGTCGTCGTGGACGTAGATCTCGTGTTCGCGCGACACCTCGCCGGTCGACGCGTGGCGGTCGTCGATCAGCGGGCGCAACCCGGCCCAGGTGGCGATCACCTCGTCCGGGCGGAAGTGGGCGTCCGGAAAGTAGGCGTTGGCGCCGTCGCACAGGTAGCGCACGTCGGCCGCGTCGGCGTGCACGTCGTCCGGGTCGCCGTCGAAGTCGGTATCGGTCGTGCCGAGCACCGTGCGTCCCTTCCACGGGATCGCGAACATCACGCGGCCGTCCGTCTGCGAGATCAGCGTGATCGCGCGCCGCAGCGGCAGCTTGTCGCGGGGAAACACGATGTGGACGCCCTTGGTCGGCCGCAGGATGCGGCGGCCGAAGCCGAGGCCGAGCTTGCGTTCGAGCGCGTCGGTCCACGGTCCGGCCGCGACGATGACGCACTTGGCGGCGACCTCGCGCTCGGCACCGGTGAACACGTCGCGCACGCGCACTCCCGACACCTGGCCGCCGGTGCGCAGGATCTTGACGACCTCGGTGTACGTGTGGATGTCCGCGCCGGCCGCCTCCGCGTCGATCGCGTTTTCGACGACCAGCCGCGCGTCGTCGGTGACGCAGTCGTAGTACTCGATCGCACCGCGCAAGCCGTCTTTGCGCAGGGCCGGCTCGAGCTCGGCGGCGCGGTCGCCGCGGAACGTGCGGTGCAGTTTCGGCGCGCGGAACAGCGCCATCGTGTCGTAGATCCACAGGCCGATGTTGAGGATCTCGAGGCCGGGCTTGGCATCCTTGTAGACCGGGACCAAAAACGGCAACGGGCGCACGAGGTGCGGCGCGACCTGGCGCTGCACCGCGCGCTCGCTCACCGACTCGAACACCAGGCCGAACTCGCCGTGTTCGAGATAGCGCAGGCCCCCGTGAATCAGCTTGGACGACTTCGACGACGTGCCCGCGGCGACGTCGCGCTTCTCGAACAGCGCGACGGTCATCCCGCGCAGCGCCGCATCGCGCGCGATGCCCACGCCGGTGATGCCGCCCCCGAGGACGACGACATCGTACGGAGCCGCTTTCGTCATTTGTTCGCCACCTCGTCGACCACGCGGATGTACAGCTCCTCGAGCTGGGCCGGCGCCACCGGAGTCGGCGCGTCGGTCATCAGGTCGGTCCCCTTTTGCGTCTTCGGGAACGCGATCACGTCGCGCAGGGACGGCGCGCCGGACAGCAGCATCGCCAACCGGTCGAGGCCGAAGGCGATGCCGCCGTGCGGTGGCGGCCCGTACTGGAACGCGTCGAGCAAGAAGCCGAACTTGGCGCGCGCCTCGTCGTCGGAGATCGACATGGCCTTGAACACCTTGGCCTGAAGATCGGAACGGTGGATACGGATCGACCCGCCCGCGACCTCGACGCCGTTGCACACCAGGTCGTAGCCGCGCGACAGCACGCGCGCGGGATCCGTGTCCAGGTACGGTTCGTCCTCGATGCGCGGATGGGTGAACGGGTGGTGCGCGGCCTGGAGCGTGCCGTCGTCGGCCTCCTCGAACATCGGCGGGTCCACCAGCCACATCAGCTTCCACTCGTCGCGGCGGATGAGCCCGAGCTTGTCGCCGATGTGCAGGCGGATGGCGCCCATGCACGTGTTGGCCGTCTTGAACGAATCCGCGACGAACAGCAGCACGTCGCCGGGCTGTGCGCCGGCCGCCGCATTGACGGCTTCGCGCTGGGCGTCGGCGAACACCTTGGCGAACGGCGCCTGCCACGCGCCGCCGTCCTGCACCCGCGCGAACGCCACGCCCTTGACCCCGAACGGCTTGGCGAAGTCGGTGAGCCGGTCGAGGTCGGAGCGCGACAGCCGCGAGCCGTCGGGCACGCGCAGGCATTTGACGATGTGCCCCTTGTCGATCGCCTGGTCGAACACGCGGAAGCCGGATCCGCGGGCGGCGTCGGTCACGTCGCACAGTTCGAGGTCGAGGCGCAGGTCCGGCTTGTCGACCCCGTAGCGATCCATCGCTTCGCGCCACGACATCCGCAAAAACGGCCGCGGCAGGTCGACGCCGAGGACGTCGCGCCACAGCGCGGCGCACAGCCCCTCGACCAGCTCCATGATGTCGTCCTCGCGCACGAACGACATCTCGATGTCGATCTGCGAAAACTCCGGCTGGCGGTCCTGGCGCAGGTCCTCGTCGCGGAAGCACCGGACGATCTGGTAGTAGCGTTCGAACCCGGCGACCATCAACAACTGCTTGTAGATCTGCGGGGACTCGGCCAGCGCGTAGAACGATCCCGGATGCAGGCGCGACGGCACGAGGAAGTTGCGCGCGCCGCCGGGCGTGTACTTGACGAGAAACGGCGTCTCGACCTCGAAGAAGCCGTGCTCGCCCAGGTAGCGGCGGGTGGTCTGGTAGATCTGCGAGCGCAGGCGGAAGCGCTCGAGCATCGGACGGCGCCGCAGGTCGAGGTAGCGGTACTTGAGGCGCAGCGCCTCGTTGGTGTCGATGTCGTCTTCGATCTGGAAGGGCGGAGTCGCCGACGGGCTGAAGATCTCGAGCTCGTCCGCCGCGACTTCGATCTCGCCGGTCGGCAGGTTCGGGTTGACGTTGTCGCCGCGCGAGCGCACCTGGCCGGCGACGCCGATGCAGTACTCGTTGCGCAGGTCGCCGGCGAGGCGGTGGGCCTCTGCCGACACCTGCGGGTCGAACACAACCTGGGTGATGCCGTCGCGGTCGCGCAGATCGACGAACACGCAGCCGCCGTGGTCGCGCCGGACGTCGACCCAGCCGGTGAGCACGGCGCGCTGGCCGACGTCGGCGGCGCGCAGCGCGCCGCAACTGTGAGTTTTCTTGTGCGTGGCGAGGAAGCCGCTCATGGGCCGCGCATCGTAGCGCCAACCCGGCGCGGATTCCGCTTGTTTTCGCGCGGATGACGCGGTACAAGAAAATAGTTCGGTTTTCCGATGTCAGCACTCAAGAATAAGGTTCCCGCGCCGAGCGACGAGCGGTTCGACCCGGGCTGGGTGGCCGAGCGCAGCCGCGCGTTCGAGACGGCTCGGCCGGAGGACATCCTCGCGTTCGCGCTCGCGACCTATGCGCCGCGAGTGGCGATCTCGACCGCGTTCGGGCTCGAGGGGTGCGCGCTCATTCACATGGCGCTGCAGATCGATCCGAACGTGCGCGTGTTCACGATCGACACCGGCTACCTGTTTCGCGAGACGCAGCAGCTCAAGTACGCGTTCGTCGAAAAATACGGCATCGACCTCACGACGTTCGAGCCGGAGCTCACGGTGCCGCAGCAAGAGCGACGCTACGGGTTGAAGCTGTTCGAGACCGACTCGGATGCGTGCTGCCGCATGCGCAAGGTCGAGCCGAACCGGCGCGCGCTCGCGGAACTCGACGGCTGGATCGCCGGGCTGCGGCGCGACCAGTCGCCCACGCGCGCCAATACGCCGCACGTACAACTGTTGCGCCACGCCGACGGCACGCCGCTGGTGAAGGTGTGCCCGCTCGCGCGGTGGACCCGCAAGGACACGTGGCGCTACGTGATGGACAACGGTGTGCCCTACAACGAACTGCTCGACCGCGGCTACACGTCGGTCGGCTGCTGGCCGTGCACGCGGCCCGTGCGGGAGGGCGAGGACGAGCGCGCCGGCCGGTGGAACGGGCGCAAGGCCGAGTGCGGCATCCACGAGCCGCCGGACTACTCGATTTGACGGGGGGCCTGCGGCGCGGCGGCGGTGGGACCCCGCCGCTTCGCCGGGGCGTCCCGAACGGCGCGCGGCTTGATCGGGGGCGCGGCGCGTGCTAGGCGAGATCCGTGGTCACCCGGTCTGCCGGCCATCGCGCCATCGCCGCCGCGCTCGCGGCGCTGTGGCTCGCGGTGCCGCTCGGCGCGGTCGCCGACGGGGTGACCGAGGTGCACGAGTACTGCGCCGAACACGGCGCGGTGGAACACGCTCCCGTCGGCGCCCCGGCGACGTCGCGCCACGCGGTGACGTCGCCATCCGGCCGCGACCACCACGACGCGTGCAGCTTCGACCGCGCGCTGGTGCGGATCGCCGCGCATGTGGACGCGCCGCAGGCGGCGCGGGGAGCCGGTGCGGCGCCGGTCGTCCAGGTCGGGCGGCTCGCCGAGGTGACGACGGGCGACCTTCTGCACGTGGCGCCCAAGACGTCGCCGCCGGCCTCCTGATGCGCCGTGTGTGTGCCGGCGCCGCGGCCGCGCGAGCGGCCGCCGCGGCGTCGGCCGACGGGTCGGGGCTCGCGGTCGACGAGCGCGAGCCCCGGCGTTCCACTCGATTGCTCAGGAGACAGCATGGTCCGACTCACCCACGCGGTGCCGGTCGGGATCGCGCTGGCGTTGGCGCCGCACGCGGCCCGCGCCCAGGCGACCGACGCCGGCCCGCCCCCGACAGCACCACGACGCGACGACGCGGGCGCGGCCGCCCGCCCGTCCGCCACGCCCGGAGGTGGCGCGGACGCCGGCGCGGCGGGCGACGGCGCGGCGGGCGACGACGTGTCCCCCGAGGAGCTCGCAGAGATCGAGGCGGCGATGGCCGCCGACACCGCGACCGCCGCCGAGGCGCGTCCGGCGCCGGCCGGCCCCGGCGCGGGCGCGGCCGGCACGCTGAACCCGGACATCTCGGCGGTGCTGGACGCGGCGCTGGCGTGGTTTTCCGACGACGAGCCGCTGCAGGCTGGCGGTCACGACCCGGCCGGCAACGGGTTCACCTTCCAGCAGCTCGAGCTGAGCCTCTACAAGGCGGTCGATCCGTACTTCCGGCTCGACGCGTTCATCGTGTTCCTCACCGAGGGGGTCGAGGTCGAGGAGGCGTACGCGACGACGCTCGCACTGCCGGGCAACCTGCAGGTGCGCGCCGGCCAGATGTTCACGCGCTTCGGGCGGCTCAACCACCGACACCCGCACGCGTGGTCGTTCGCGGATCAACCGTTCGTGTTGTCGCGGATGCTGTCGGGCGAGGGGCAGCGGGGTACGGGGCTCGAGGTGTCGTGGCTGGCGCCGCTGCCGTGGTACGTGGAGCTGATCGGCTCGGCGGTCAACCCGGGCAACCTCGGTGGCCACGGCGACCACGACGCGGCCGAGCCGGACGCCGGCGCGGAGCCACACGTCCACGATCTGGCCGACCTCACGTACCTGGCGAAGGTCAACCAGTTCTTCGAACTCGCACCGGACTGGTCGCTACTGTGGGGCCTGTCGGCGTCGATGACCCGCGGCGAGACCATCGGCGGCACGGATCTCTACCTCAAGTACCGTCCGATCACGCGCGCGAGCTACACCCAGGTCGCGCTCCAGATCGAGGCGCTCGCGCGGCGGCGCCGCGTCGGCGGCGCGACGTTCGTCGACTACGGCGGCTACGGCCAGATCACGTGGCAGTTCGCGCGCCGGTGGGCGACCGGCGCGCGTTACGAGTACGGCAGCACGGACGACCTGGACGCGGACGCGCCCGCGGACCGGCACCGCGCGGCCGTGTCGGTCACGTTCTGGCCGACCGAGTTTTCTCGCCTGCGCCTGCAGGCCAACCTCGACGCGCCCCGGTGGCGCGAACACCCCTACGCCGGCGTGTTCGCCACGGCCGAGTTCGTGATCGGCAGCCACGGCGCACATCGATTCTAGGAGGAGTCATGCATCGCATCGCATGGTCGTTGGCGGCGCTCGCCGCGGTGTTCATCCCCTCGGCGGCCCGCGCCGACCTCGACGTGGTCGCCACGGTCCCGGATCTCGCGGCGCTCGCCAAGGAGGTCGGCGGCGCGCGCGTCCGCGTGCGCACGCTGGCGTTGCCCACGCAAGATCCGCATTACGTCGACGCCAAGCCGAGTCTCGCGCTCGCGCTCAACCGCGCCGACCTGCTGCTCGCGGTCGGACTCGATCTCGAGATCGGCTGGCTGCCGACTCTGCAGACGGGCGCGCGCAATCCGCGCATCCAGGTGGGCGCCGACGGGTTCCTCGACTGTTCGCAGTTCGTCACGCCGCTGGACGTGCCGGTCGGCCCCGTCGACCGCAGCAAGGGGGACATCCATCCGCGCGGCAACCCGCACTACCTCACGGACCCGCGGGCGGCCGAGGCGGTGGCGCGCGGCATCGCGGCGCGGATGGCGCAGCTCGACCCCGACGGGGCGGCCGACTACCGCGCCAACCTCGCCGCGTTCACCCGGCGGCTTGCGGCGGCGCGGCGCGGCTGGGAGGCGCGCGCGGCGAAGTGGTCGGGCCGGTCGGTGGTCCCGTATCACAACTCGTTTCACTACCTCACCGACTGGCTGCGGCTGTCGGTCGTCGCCTATCTCGAACCCAAGCCCGGCGTGAAGCCGAGCCCCGGGCACGTCGCGAAGGTGATCGCGCTCGGCCGCCGCCAGCGCGTCCGGGCAGTCCTGCTCGAGGACTACTACCCCGCGGCGACGGCGAAGCTGGCCGCGGCGAAAATGGGCGCGAAGCTGATCGTCGTCCCGGGCGGGGCGCACGTCGACGACGGGCAGACGTACATCCAGCGCATGGACCAGGTCGTCGGACTCCTCGAGGAGGCGCTGCGATGACCGGCCGGGCCGCGCCGGCCGCCGCGCTGGTCGCGGAGGCGGGCGCCGCGTCCGCCGCGGAGCGCGACGAACTGGCGCGGTGCGAGCGCCTGGTCATCGGCTACCGCGGGCGTGGCCTGCTGCCGCCGATCGATCTGTCGCTGCGGCGCGGCGAGCTGTGGGCCGTGATCGGCCGCAACGGCTCCGGCAAGTCGACGTGGCTCAAGACGGTGCTGGGCATTTTGCCGCCGGTGGCGGGGCGGGTCGTGCGCGCCGCCGGTCGCGACCGGTTCGCGTACGTCGCGCAGGCGGCCGAACTCGACGAGCTTCTGCCGGTGCAGGCGCGCGACGTGGTCCTGTGGGGCCGGCTGCGCGGCTGGAGCTTCCTCAACCCGTGGCCGCGCGCCGCCGACCGCCGCGCGTGCGACGACGCGCTGGCCCACGCCGATGCCGCCGCCCTGCGCACCAGGCGCTACGGCGAGCTGTCCATGGGCCAGCGCCAGCGCGTGTTGTTCGCGCGAATGCTCGCCACCGACGCCGACTGCGTGTTCCTCGACGAGCCGACCGCGGCGATGGACATGGTGGCCGAGCGGGACGTGATGGAGCGGCTCGCGCACCTCACGCGGCACCACGGCCGCGCGGTCGTGGTCGTGACGCACTTCATCGGCCTGGTCGCCGACTACGCCGACCGCGTGCTGTTCTTCGACGTGGACAACGGCGTCGTGCTCGCCGGGCCGACGGGTGACGTGCTGCGCGACGACCGGTTCTTGGCCCGCTACGGCAAGGTGTTTCGCGATGGGCGGTGACGCGGCGATGACCTGGGCCGACTTCGTCGCCGGCTGGGACGCGATCTTTCGCGAGCCGGTGATCGCCGGCACCGTCGGCGGCGCGGTGTTGGGCTTCCTCGGCATGTACGTGGTGCTGCGCCGCATGGTGTTCGTGAGCGCCGCGGTCACGTCAGCGGCGGCGATGGGCGTCGCGCTCGCGTTCTACGTCGAGATCCACCACGCGATGCACGTCGATCCGCTGTACATGGCCGTCGGGCTGTCGCTGGCGACGATGGCGCTGTTCATCGGCGACGGCGCGCGCATGCGCCTGTCGCGCGAGAGCCTGCTCGGACTCACGTACGCGGTCACCGGCGGGCTCACGCTGCTGATCGAGTCGCGCATCAGCCAGGAGGCGCACGACATCCACTCGATCCTGTTCGGCGACGCGGTGCTGGTGCGCGACCTCGACTACTACGCGATCCTCGGCGCCGGCGGCGTCGCGCTGGCGCTGCACGTGTGGTGGTTCCGCGGCGTCACGTTCGCCGCGTTCGACACGGCGACGGCGCGGGTCCAGGGGCTGCCGGTGCGCGCGCTCAACGGCTTCGTGCTGTTGACGATCGGCGTCATGGTCGGCGTCGCCGCGCGCGCGCTCGGCGCGCTGCCGGTGTTCGCGTTCACGACGCTGCCGGCGATCGCCGCGCTCGTGATCGGCGTGCGGCTGCCGTGGGCGTTCGCGCTCGCGACCGCGTTCGGCGCGCTGGCCGGCGGCGGCGGCTACCTGGTGGCGACGTTCCGCGATCTGCCGGTGGGCGGGTCGCAGACGGTGACCGCCGGGGCGCTGGCGCTGGCGGCGATGGCCGGCTATGGCGCGGTGTCCGCGGTGCGCCGCGGGCTGCGGCGCCGTGGCGGCCGGGAGCCGCGGTAGGGCGCGCCACGGCTCGGCCGCCGGGGGGCCGCGCCGCCGCAGCCCGGCATCCGCGGTAGGGCACTCTCGCACGGCTCGGCCGCCGGCTGGCCGCCGCGGCCGATGTGGCGCCGGCGACGCGCGTCGCGTGGCGCTCGCGCGACAGCCGGTCGTCTCCTCGTGGACTTGCACCGGGGCACGACGTTTGCACCGACGACGGCCGATGACGGAAATGGCCACACTCGTCCGAGAGATCGCCGCGCGGCGCCGCGCGGCGCGGCGCGCGGTCCGGCCGGCGCAGGGGCCGCTCCGGCCGGCCGAGGCAGCCGGCTGGCTCGCGTCGGCCGCGGTCGCCGCCGCGCTGTTGTGGCTGCTCGCGACGCCGTGACGGCCCGGTGCCGGGCGTCCGCCGCCGGCGTTCGGCGGGCGCCGCCGGGGCTGCGCCGCGGCCGCCGGGGTGGTAAAAGCGCGCGGTCCCACCCATGACACCTGCATTCGACTCCACGGTGCGCCCGCGGGCGGGGAGGCTGGCGTGACCGCCGCCGACCGCGCGCGGGCATGGCTGGCGCAGGATCCCGACCCGGAGACCCGCGCCGAGATCGAGGCGCTGTTGGCCGCCGGCGGCGACGCGCTCGAGGCGAGGTTCGCCGGCCGGCTGTCGTTCGGCACCGCCGGCATTCGCGGCGTGCTCGGCGCCGGGCCGATGCGCATGAACCGCGTGCTGATCCGCCAGGTGACCGCCGGCCTGGCCGACTACCTGGCGGCGACGGTCCCGGGCGCGCGCGAGCGCGGCGTCGTCGTCGGCCGGGACGCGCGCCGCAAATCGGATGTGTTCGCCGAGGACACGGCGCGGGTGCTGCGCGGCAAGGGGTTCCGCGTGTGGCTCGCGCCGGGGCCGGTGCCGACGCCGCTGGTCGCGTTCGCGGTTCGGCACCTGGGCGCCGCCGCCGGCGTGGTCGTCACCGCGAGCCACAATCCGCCCGCGTACAACGGCTACAAGGTGTACTGGGAAAACGCCGCGCAGATCGTCCCGCCGCACGACGAGGGCATCTCGGCCGCGATCGATGCGGTCGCCACGACCGCCGACCTCGCGCTGCCGCCGCTGGACGCCGAACCGCTCGGCGCCGAGGTGGAGGAGGCGTACCTGGCCGGCGTGCGCGCGCTGGCGATCGCTCCCGACGCGGCGGCGCGCGCACCGCTGGCGATCGCGTACACGCCGCTGCACGGCGTCGGCGCGCGGTTCGTCGAGGCGGCGCTGGCGCGCGCGGGGTTCACCGACGTGCGGGTCGAGCCGTCGCAGCGCGAGCCGGACGGGACGTTCCCGACCGTGGAGTTCCCCAACCCGGAGGAGCCGGGCGCGATGGACCGCGTGCTGGCCCTCGCGCGCGACACCGGCGCCGACCTCGTGCTCGCCAACGACCCGGACGCCGACCGGCTCGCGGTCGCGGTGCCGGACGGCGACGGCTATCGGATGCTCACCGGCGATCAGGTCGGCGTGCTGTTGGCCGACTACCTGCTCGCCGGCACGGACGGCGACGACCGTCTGGTCGCGACGACGATCGTGTCGTCCCAACTGCTCGGCGACATGGCGCGGGCCGCCGGCGTCGCGTTTTGCGAGACGCTCACGGGATTCAAGTGGATCGCCAATGCGGCGCTGCAGCACGGCGGCCGGTTCGTGTTCGGCTACGAGGAGGCGCTCGGCTACTGCGTGGGCGAGCTGGTCCGCGACAAGGACGGCATCAGCGCCGCGGCGCTGGTCGCGGAGCTGGCCGCGGTCGCCAAGGCCGAGGGCCAGAGCCTCGACGACCGCCTCGACGCGATTTATCGCCGGTACGGCCTCTATCTGACCGAGCAGGTGTCGATCGTCCGCGCCGGCGATCGCGGGATCGACGAGATCCGCGCGGCGATGGACGCGTTTCGCGCCGCGCCGCCGGAGCGCATCGGCGACTGGGCGGTCGAGCGTTGCGTGGACGTCGCGCGCGGCGACGGCGGCCTGCCGCCGAGCGACGTGCTCATCTACTACATCGAGGGCGGCCGGCGCGTGATCATGCGCCCGTCGGGGACGGAGCCCAAGCTCAAGTCGTACTACGAGGTGCGCGAGGCGGTCGCCGAGGGCGAGCCGATGGCGGCGGCGCGCCGCCGCGCCCAGGCGGCGCTCGCGGCGCTGCGCGACGCGCATCAGGCGCGGCTGCGCGCCGCGTTCGCCACGCCCGGGTAGCGCGCGGCCCGGCCGGCGTCACCTGGCCGGCGCGGAGCCGGCGCCCGCGGCGCGGGCCACGATCGTCTCGATCGCGTCGCGCGCCAGCAGGCCCGGCCGCTCGAGCCGCCGCGTGAGTTCGATCCAGTTCGCGTCGGCCGCGAACACCTTGCGGAACAGCGGCAGCGACTGCGCGAGCCGACCGTTGGATGCGAGCGCAACCGCATGCCAGTAGACGATCTCGAGGTTGTCGGGCGCGAGCTTGGCGGCGGCGCGGTAGTGGCGCAGCGCCGCGGCCATGTCCTTGCGCTCCATCGCAGCGTCGCCGTCGTTCATGTGTTCGTAGGCGCGGTGGACCGTCAACAGCCGCCGCAGCTCGGCCACCGGCGCCGGGTGGTCTTCGACGCGCAGATCGACGAGGCGGTCGCGCCACGGCTGGCCGGTGGCCTCGCCCCGGACGACGAGCAGCGCGGCGGATTGGCGGCCGCGGATGTCACCGCCCGCCGCCTGGCCCGCCTCGAGCGCCGCGACCAACCGCTCGGCCAGCGGCCCCCGCGCGCGCCGGAACGCGCGCGCCATCGCCGGCACGACCCGGTCGTTGCCCATCATGTTGGCCTGGACGCTGAACCCGTCGCCGGTGACGTGCCCGGCCTCCGCGATGCACGCCTTGCCGGTGTGCACCGCGACCTCGCCGCGCGCGTCGACGAACGCGACCTGGCGGACGTCGCGCGCCGGGTCGACCGACACGAGCGCGTCGAGTGCCGCGCGGGCCGACATGCCGCTGGCCATCAGCTGGAGTCCGCGCGGGCCGTACGCCGGCTCCGCGAACGATTGCGTGGCGACGGCGCCGACGCCGGCCTCGGCCCAGGTCACGACGCTGCCGACGCTGAACCAGTGCGACTGGACGGCGACGCCGAGGTCGCCCGTGCGCGGATCGCGCGCGACGATCGAGAACGTGTGGACCGGCCGGCGCGGGACCGCCGTGTCGCCGAAAGCCGCGACGGCGCCGGCGCGCCGGTTGGGGGGCGCGGCCGGCGCGCCCGCGGGTTCGGCGGCCGGAGGGTCGGCCGTCGCCGGCGGCGCGCAGCCGCCTGCCGGCATCGCGGCGGGCGCCGCCAGCCACGCGCACCACAGGGTCGGAGCCAACCCGACGCGCCGCCGCGCGCACCACGTCGTCGAATCCGGTCCGAATCGGGGCATCGCCATCCTCCTGCGCTTGCGGCGCGCGCCGACCGTACCACGTGCGCGGGTGCCGTCGCGGGACGCGCCCCCGCGGGAAGGCCGGTCACGCCTGCGGCACGACGACGCCGGCGTAGCCGACCACGCGGTCGCGATCGCCGAACGCATCGCCGCTGGTGGCGTAGTCGGTCAGTTCGGGCGCGCCGCCGCCGGTGCGGTGCGCGTACGCGAGCATCGCCGTCGCCGGGATGAAGCCGCACATGGAGATGTCGTTGGCGACCACCGTCCGGTAGAGGCCGTGCGGGTCGGACGCCAGCAGCGGCGCGAGCGCCACCCGGTCGACCCGGCGCGCTTCGGCGTCGGGCAGGTAGTGGCTCATGTCGCTCGACGCGACCACCAGCACGCGGTCGCCCACGTCCTCGGCCGCGTCGGCGAGGGCTTCGCCGAGTTGCACCGCTTCGCGCTCGCTGAGGCCGGCGAGCACGATCGGCACGACCTTCACGCGCGGATTCTTCGCGAGCAGAAACGGCAGCTCGACCTCGATGGCGTGCTCGTAGGCGTGCGCGAGCGCGTCGGCCTCGGCGCCGGGGACGCGCGCGAGCACGCGGCCGGCCAACTCGGCGTCGATCGGGATCTGCGCCCCCGGGATCGCGAAGGCGCCGGCCGGGTGGACCGCGATGCGCCGGCCGAGCCCGGTGTGGTTCGGGCACAGCACGATCACGCGATCCGGCACCTCGACCTCCGCGAACGTCTTGCCCGCGACGTCGCCGGAGAACACGTACCCCGCGTGCGGGGCCATCACCGCGACCGCGCGGCGGCGGCGGTCTGGGGCGCCGGCCGCGAGGTGGCGGCGGACCTCCTGCTGCAGCGCCGCGGGGCTGCCCGGGTAGAACCGCCCGGCGACGGCCGGTTTGCGCACGGTCTCGGTCACACCCACAACATAACGCACGCGGGCGCTCCGCCAAGGCCGCCGGCGGCGCGCGCCGGCGCGGTGGGCGTGCTATCTCGTCGGTGCGCATGCGGATCGCCCACATCTCCGACCCTCACCTGCTGTCGTTCGACGGCGCGCGCCTGCGCGACTTTCTCAGCAAGCGCTGGATCGGCGGGCTGAACCTGGTGACCAACCGCGCGCGGGAGCACAGCGCCGAGGTGTTCGACGCGCTCGTCGACGACCTCAACGCGGCGGGCGTCGACCACGTCGTGTGCACCGGAGACGTCACGAACGTCGCGCTGCCCGGGGAGTTTCGGTTCGCGCGCGAGCGGTTCGACCGGATCGCGGCCGGCCCGCGGGATACGACGGTCATCCCCGGCAACCACGACGCCTACGTCGACGCGGGCGTGTCCCTGTTCGCGGAGCTGTTCGGCGATTTTTGCGCGTCCGACCCCGGCTGGGACCACGGCGACTGGCCGCTCGTGCGCGTCCGCGGGCCGGTGGCGATCGTCGGCGTCACCACCGCGCTGCAGACGCCGTGGTTCACCGCGTGGGGGCGGGTCGGCGACGACCAGCTCGCGCGATTGCGCGGCGTCCTGTCGGACCCGCGCCTGGCCGGGCGCTTTCGGATCGTCGCCATCCACCATCCGCCGGCCGGGCGGTACGCCCGCCATCGCCGCCACGGCCTGCGCGACGGCGACGCGTTTTGCGCGGTGCTCGCCGAGCTCGGCGCCGACCTGGTCCTGCACGGCCACGAGCACCGCGACCTGCGCGCGGACATCCCTCGGCCCGACGGCGCGCCGATTCCGGTGCTGGGCGTGCGGTCGGCGACGTACGCCGGCCGGCGGGCGAGTCACCGCGCGGGCTACACGATCTAC
>RFGE01000091.1 GCA_003696105.1 Deltaproteobacteria bacterium
CGGAAGTTGAGCTTCGTGGCGGCGGTCGCGTTCATCGGTCCCCTCCTGGGCGGAGGATACCGCAACGCGCACCGCCCGGGTCAGCCGCAGCGGCGCTCGGCGACGACGATCGCCACGTCGTCGGACGCCGGCGCGCCGCCGCGAAACGCGACGAGCGCGTCGACGAGCCCATCGCGGATGGCGACCGCGTCGGTCCGACGGCAGCGGCCGAGCAGACGGCGCAGACGGCGGCTGCCGAACGTGCGCCCGCCGGCATCCGTCGCCTCGACGAGCCCGTCCGTGTACCAGACGACGCGGTCTCCGTCGGCGAGCAGCGAGGTCGTCTCGTCGTAGTCGGCCGCCGCGTCGACACCGAGCGCCGGCCCCCGCGCCTGAAGCTGCGCGAGCCCGCCGCCGGCGCGCACCAGGTAGGGCAGAGGATGTCCCGCGCTCGCCAGGGTCACCGTCCCGGCGCTCTGGTCCAGCAGGCCCACCGAGCACGTCATCGTCGCGTGTTCGGATGCCGCGTCGATCACCGATCGGTTGAGCGCCACGAGCAGAGCGCGCGGCGTCACCGACGAGCGCGGATGCGCGCTGCGCACGATGACGTCGCACGCGCCCTTGACCACGCCGGTGAGCAGCGCCGCGTCGACCCCGTGGCCGATGGCGTCGGCCACGACTACCACCACGCGCTCGTCGTCGAGCGCGTAGCTGGCCCACCAGTCGCCGCCGACCTCGTCGGCCGCTTGGCAGTAGCCGACGACGCACAAGCCGGGGTAGGCCAGCGCCGACCGCGGAGACCAGGCGCGCTGGAGCCGGCCGGCGGCGCGCAACGTCGCGCGGTGCGCGTCGGAGCGAGACCGCTCCCGTGCGAGCCGATCGACGAGTTCCTCCACGCGGGCCTCGAGGACGGCGCGCAGTCGGTGGCGGTCGGCCTCCATCTGGCGGTAGTGCTCGCTGATCCACGAAAGCAGGTGGCCCCACGCCTCCGGGGCCGGCGCCACCTCGGGGCGCGGGACGCCGAGAAGGTCGAGTTGGCGGAGCAACAGCGGATCCAGCGCAGTCATGAGCGTACGGAGGCTGACAGGACGTTCATCCGAGACAGCACATTCCGTGCCGGCGACCACCGCCGGCAAGCCCGCAGAGTCACACGCCGCGGCCCGCGTTCGCGCGGACCGCCGACCCCAGCGCGGAGGGCGCGCCTCCCCAAGGGCGGGCGTTTGCGCGTTTCTGGACTTGCCGCACCGCACAATCTACAGTAGCCATCGCGCATCCCATGCTGGCCGTCATCGGTAACGTGCTCGCCGGAATCGTGGCCGTGAGTCTGTTCACGGCCACGTTGCGGCTGTCGAAGTAACGGCGACCGGGCGCGCGAGCCGGCGGCGTCCCGGCCGGCCGCCAGCGGCTCGTCACGGCCAGCCCATCGCCCGACCACATCGGGTAGACTGCCGCCTCCGGAGTTCGCCCGTGGCCCGCCCGCGCACACCGTCACAAGCCCTGCACACCGTCCTCACGGTCGACAATCTGACCCTGGCGGACATCGAGGCGGTGCGCCTGCTGCTCCGCGGCGGCTCGGTCATCGACTGGCATCGCCTCGACTTCGAGGACCACGCGAGCGTCGACCGCTTCCTGCGGGTCAACGAGTTCGACCCGGACTCGGCTGCAGACATCGATCGGATCGAGGCGATCCGCGCCGAGGCGGTCGAGTACCTCGCGCGCAACTACTCGTTCCACATCCCCGACGACGTGGCGACCGGCGTACCCGCGCGCGACCTGTTCCTCATGGCCTCGCGCAAGGGGAAACGCCGGACGTGGGCGTGCGTGGTGTTGAAGGTGATGCACATCATCCACCACCTGCGCGGGCGCGCCACCGCGATCCACTTGCCGATCACCGACGAGCGCCTGTTTCAGGCCGTCGAACTGAAGGTCATGCACATCGTCGACGAGCTGCGCGCCACCGGCTACCCGATCTACGAGTTCCAGTGGAGCCGCAAGCCAGTCGATTCGCTGATCACCAAGCTGCTCGCCAAGCGAACGACCCTGGCTGCGAACATCTACGACAAACTCCGGTTTCGCCTGATCGTCCGCGAACGCGACGACCTGCTGCCGATGCTGGCGGTACTCACGCGCCGGTTGATCCCGTTCAACTACGTGATCCCGGGCGAGTCGGTCAACCACCTGGTGCCGCTGCGCGAGATCATCGAGACGACCCCGGCACTGCGCGCGTTCGCGGATGAACTGCAACCGGAGACGTCGCTCGAACGGCGCCAGGACGAGCGAGCCGCGGGGCCGGTCAACGAGTTTTCCGGCAAGGACTACAAGATCGTCAACTTCGTGGCCGACCTGCCCGTCCGCCTCAGTGCGGTGCTGGACGACGAGGCGGCCCGCGCGCGCGCCGACAGCCACGTGTTGTTCGCGCTCACCGAGTTCCAGCTGTGCGACCGCGCGACGGCGGAGAACAACGAAGTCGGTGAAAACAGCCACGACGTGTACAAGCAGCGCCAACTCGAACGCGTGCGCAAACGCCTGATGCGCGGCGCGCGCGTCCGCGCGCCCACCGGCGCCGGCGACGCATGACCGCGGCGCCGGTGCGCGGCGGGCGGGCGCGGGCGGCGTGGTGCGCCGCTACCGGCGGTCCTGGACCGGCAAGGTCTCGCGCAACTTGAAGGTCTCGCCGGGACTCACCACGATCGGGTAGTGAAACCGCTGCGTGCCCACGACAAACGTGACTCGGTGCTTGCCGGGTTTGAGCGCGATCTTCGCGCGCGGGGCGATCGGCGTCATCTTGCCGGTATCGCGGCCGTCGATGAACACGCGCGCCCACGGCGTCGTCCACGCTACCAGATAGCCGACGTCCGCCGCCTGAGGTGCGCGGTCTGACGCGGGCGCGTCGCCGCGCGGCGCCGGATCCGAACCGCGCTCGTCGCGCCCGCGCCGCGCGGGTTGGTCGACAGCGCCGCGGGCCGCGGCGGCGCCGGCGGACCGGTCGGCGCGCTCGCGTGCACGCGATGTACGAGCAACCGTCTTGGCGACGAACGCGCGGAAGCTGGACGACTCGCGCACCGCCCGGGTCGCCCCGTCGTCTCCGTCCCGGCGTCCCGATGACGTCGGCTGTGGCGCCGGTTCGGGCCGTACCACTCGCGTCGTCCGCTGGCCGGGCGCCAGCCGCACCGAGAACGACTGGATGCCGGCATCGCCGCGCACGATGCGCACCTCGTGGTCGACGCCGGGCGACAGCACCATTGGCTCGCTTGCGGACTCGGCGGCGACCTGCTGCCCGTCGAGGAACACGGTCGCGCCGTCGAGCGCCCCGGCCAGACGCAGAAACGACGGCGGCGGCCCCGCGCGTTGGAGCGTGCATGTGACGATCTCCAGCGCAGCCGGCGCCAGCCGCAAATCGCGCACGCAGTCGGGTGCCCCCGCACGGCGGACGACGACGCGGTACGCGCCCGGCAGCAGCCGGTCGAGCTTGAATGCGTCGCCGCCGGCCACCTCGCCGACGCGCTGGCCGTTGACGAACACGTCCGCCGGCTCGCCGTCGGGCACGGTCACGGCGAGCGTCGCCGTGGGCGCCGGCGCGGATTCCGCCGGGCGGCCACGCAGAAGCGCGAACCGTACCACGGCGAACACCGCGAGCACTCCGACGGCGATGCCGAGCCCGACGCCGACATCTTTCATCAGGCCGCGACGGCGGGCGGTGCCGGCCGGAACGGCGGCCACTGGCGCCACCGGCTCGGTCGGCCCGAACTGCAGCACCGGGTGTGCGCGGCGGACCTCCTCGACAACCGGAGGCAGTTCGGACACGACGAGCGCGTCGTCCGCCGCCCCGGGCGAACCGGCCAGTTGCGCCGGCCCGGACTCGGCGGGGGCGACCACCTTCGCCGCGGTCGGCTCGTCGGCGATCGCCGGTGCACGCGGCGGCGGGACCGGCGGCGCCGGCGGCGTCGCGGCGCGGGCGGCCGCGCCGCGCGGCGATTCGTCGACGGTCAGCTCGCCGAACACCTCCGTCGGGCCATCGTCGAAGTCGCTCGTCGCCCGCCGCCCGCGACCGCCGTCGACCAGGCTGGCTACCGGCGCGTCGAGGGTGTCGCTCCCCGGGCCGGCGTCGGCGCGCACCCGCCCGTCCGGGCCGATCGCCCGATAGCGCTCGAGCATCTTGCGCTCGCGTTCGCGCTCGGCCGCGAACATGTCCTTGAGCCACGCGCCGAGCGCCTTGGCGGTGAACACGCGCTCCTGCTTCATCAGAACCTGCTGCAAGTCGGCCTGCATCTCGCTGGCCCACTGGTAGCGGTCCTCGGGGTTGCGCGCGAGCGCCTTCATCACGATGCGCTCGAGCTCTTCGGGGATGTTCCGATTGAAATGGGACGGCGGAAAGATCGATACGTTGCGAACCTTCTCGAGGGTCGAAAAGTCGCTCTCGCACTGAAACAACCGCTCGCCGGTGATGCACTCGTACAGGACCGTGCCGCAGGCGAAGATGTCGCTTCGGCGGTCGAGCGCCAGCCCGCGAACCTGCTCCGGGGACATGTATCCGAACTTGCCTTTGAGCACGCCCGCGACCGTCTTCGACGATCGCGACGCCGCCTTGGCGATGCCGAAGTCGATGAGCTTGACCTCGCCCTCGTACGAAATGAGGATGTTCTGCGGCGAGCAGTCGCGGTGGACGATGTTCATCGGCCGGCCGAGCGCGTCGCGCTTGCGGTGCGCGTAGTCGAGGCCCTCGCAGACCTTGGCCATGATGAAGCAGGCCATGGCGATGTCCATGGTCTGCTTGTGCTTGCGCAGCCGATTCTGGATCTGGAGCAGATCCTTGCCCCAGATGTACTCCATCGCGATGAAGTGCGTGCCGTCGATGCGGCCCAGCTCGAAGATCTGGCAGATGTTGGCGTGCGCGAGCTGGCCGGCGATCTTGGCCTCGTCGACGAACATGTCGATGAAGTCCTTGTCCTCGCCCATCGACGGCAGAATTCGCTTCACCGCGATGATCTTCTCGAAGCCCTCGACGCCGAAGCTCTTGGCCTTGAAGACCTCCGCCATCCCGCCGACGCTGATGCGATCGAGCAGGATGTATTTCCCGAACGGGACAGGCTGCCGCACGGCAGTTATGAGCCTAACACAATTCGTGGGCCACAATCCCCGGTTGGTGTCCCCCACTCCCGCCGGTTCGCTCGGTAATTTCAGGGACAGAGGTCGATAGACCCGGGTCTATCGACCTCAAAACTGGCCGACGAGAATGACTTGCCAACCCGTTTCGGTGGGTTGCGCGATCAAGGCGGTCTCCGCCGCGGCGTCGCGTGCCCGCGCCCGGCGATAGCCCCACACCCCGTCGATCACGCCGAACGCGTACCACGCGGCCAGTCCAACCGCGGAGCCCAGGTTGACGCCGCGCAACACCCGGGCGTCGTCGAACCGGTCGCGGCCGCTGCCGTCGACGCACGTGTCGCCGCGATCGTCGCACAGGCGGCGCAGCCACACGTAGCTGGCCACGTTGGCCGTCAACAGCGCTCCGCCGGCGCCGGCCAGCACCCACGCCTTGACCCGATCGCCGTTTTGCACCTGGCCCGCGGGCGGCAACCAATTGAGCCACCAGCGCCGGCGCGGTCGCGCGCGCGGCCGGTAGCGCGACAGCAGCGCGGCGTGTTCGACGCGGACGTCGTCGAAAAACCGGATGGCCTCGGGCGGGACGACCGCGGGGTCGAGCACCGCGTCGGGGTCGAACTTGAGGTACTCGAGGAGCGCAGCCTCGGCGCGGTCGCGCTCGCCGAGGAAAAACAGCGCGAGGCCGTAGACGCGCCACGCCTCGGCCCGGATCGCCGGTGCGAGCGTCGCGCCCGCGACGACGACGCGCGCGGCGATGCGTTCGGCCTCGGCGTAGTCGCCCCGCACCAACGCATCGGCGGCGACCTGCACGTCGTCGGCCCCGCCGGCGCGCGCGGCGTGCGGTGCGGTGACGGCGATCGCGACGGCGACGGCGACGGCGCGCGCGGTCACGGGGCCATCACGTCGTCGAGCGCGGCGACCGCGATGTCGGCCACCTGCGCGAGTACCATGCGGGCGACGGCCGTGTGGCGGTCGCCCCGACTGCCGACAATCGTATCGGTGCGAGCGACGCGATCGAAGCGGACGCGCCCGTCCGGCCCATAGGCGACCACGCGCACCCGGCCCCGCGCGATGAGCACGCCGGCCCAGCCGAACGTCACGTCCTGCACTCGCAGCCACAGCGCCCCGCGCGCCCCGACGGCGGCCACGCGGGCGGCCACCTCGGCCGGGGACGGCGGCGCGCCCGGCTCCGGGACCGGGCGGCCCGCGGCGACCGGCCGAAATCCCAATCGCGCAGCGATCTCGGCCGCCGCGTCGGTGGCCAGTGGAGCGATGTCGACGGCGCCACCCACCGCCGCACCGGCCGCCGGCCACACGACCAGCGGCGGCGCGGCCGCCACCGGCGGCCCCGCGCCCCGCAGCCGGACGACCGTCGGCGGCAGGCGGATCGGCTGGCGGCGCGCCGCTCGCCGGCGCTCGCGCGCCGCCAGCGCCGCGCGCAGCGGGCGCCGAAGGCGCGCGGCGGCGCGGTCGACCAGCGCATCCAGTTCGTCGCGCGGAGCGGTGGCGGTCGCGACCGTCGCGACCGTCGCGCCGGTCTCCGGATCGCGGACGGACAGGTGCACGGCCACGGCCCCTCGCGACCCGCCGACGAGACGCCCGTCGACGACGAGCGCGACGTCGACGGGCACCGGATCGTCGAGCGACAGCGCACGCGCGCGGATGCCGGGCGCCCCGCCGAGCGCGCGCGCCAGCGCCGTCGCGGCGGCCCGGCTGTACAGCGACAGCGATCCGTCGGACACGGTGAACGGCAACACCGCGACGAGGTGGCGGGCGGGCGGGCGCGCGGCCGTGGCGCCCGCCGCGGGGGACGGCGGGACGGCCGGATCCCCTGCCGCCCGGCGCAACGGTGCGACGGTGGTGACGAGCGCGATCAGCGCGAGCGCGGCGGGGCGCGTCACTGGATCGGACTGTAGCACCGCCGCGATCGTGGCGGACGTCCGCTGCACCGGCGCCGTCACGGCGGCGTCGCCGGCGCCAACAGCGTGAACGCGCCGCCGGGTCCGGTCGCCGCCTCGGCGATCGGCGCGACGGCGGCGGATGCGCCGCACGCGCCGCACAACAGCCGCACGATGGCGCCTTCGACGCCTCCCGCGATCGCGGGGCTGGTGATCTCGCCCGTGATGGCGACGGCGGCCGGCACCGGAAGAGCGCCCAGGTCCACCGTCCCGGCCGCGGGCGCCGACAGCGCCGTGCGCCACGCGGCGGTGCGCGCGCCGGGCTGGGCCGGAACGACCAGCTCGTACTCGCCTCCCGGTGCGACCGCGAGCGAAACGCCACCGTCGGCCGCGACGACCGCCCGCGGCGTCGGCGCGGCGGCAGCGGCCAGCGGGCCGCGGGGCACCGCATACACGGTCGCGCCAGCCAGCGCCGGAGGCACGGCGGCGCGGACCTCGACCGGCGGGCCGACCACCAGCTCGCCGGGCGCCGGCTCGCCGGCGCGCAGGTCGACCGCCAGGATCGCCGCGGTCGCGGCGCCGCCCGCCGCATCCGCCGGCGCCACCACCGCAACCTGGTACAGCGCGGCGGGCAGGTCGACCGGCCCCACCGAACCAGCCGCATCGGCGACGGTGACGACACGGGCGACGCCGGCCGCCGTCAGCGGCTCGCCGCCGGCCGGCGTGACCGTACCGGCGTTGGCGATCGCGGCGGCCGTCCAGACGGCCGTCGCGCCGGCCAGCGGCGCGGTTCCGTCCGGCCCGACCAGCGCGAGCGTTTCCCGGCGCACGGCGGCGCCGGCGTAGCGGATCGCCAGTGGCGCCGCGGGCGACGCCACCAGCCCCGCGCTGTCCGGCAACTCGAGGACCGGGATCCCCGCGTCGGCCGGCACGACCGTCACCGCAGTCGCGCCGCCGGCGTGGACCCGCAGCGAGAATGCGCCGGCCGCGTCGGTCACGGCGACCGTCGACGGCACGCCGCCGACGGTGAGCGAAACGCGCGCGCCCGCGACCGGGCTGCCGTCCGCGCGGGTGACCGTGCCGGTGATGGTGTCGGCCGCGGGCACACTTCGGTCGCCGCCGATCGCGACCGCGTCGACGTCGCGCAGGGCGACGGGCGCGACGTCGGCCGCGGTCGGGACGACGAGCAGATCGTAGCGCATGGGTTGTATCGTCATCGAAAACGCGCCGTCTACGCCGGCGAACGCCTCGACGGGCGCGAGGGGGGCGGACGCGGACGGCACGGCGCGCACGTACGCGGCGAGCGGCTCACCAGCGGGTCCGAACAGGTGCCCGGCCGCGACGAGCCCGGGGTCGACGACCCGCGGGCCGATGTAGTAATCCGCGCCGGCGGCGACCGTGACGTTCTGCACCTGCGGCGGAATGCCCTGGTCGGGACGCGGGATGACGACGAGCCGGTAGCTGGCGGTCGCCGCGCCCGGGTCGACGACGTTGAAACGGGCGAGCGCACCGTCGCACGCGAGCGCGCCGACGCGGCCGTCGAGTTCGGCCCGATACGTGCCGGCCGCGGCGGCGACGAACTGGACGCGGCTGCCCGCCGCGTCCTGCGGCGTCACGGCGACGGGCGCGCCGCCGCGCGTGACGCGCCACTCGTACTCGGCGACGCCCGTGCCACCGAACGCGCTGATCGTACCGGTGAGTTCGACGACCTGTCCCGTTTGCGGCGACGTCGGAGATACGGACAGGACCATTTGGCAGTAGGCCGGGCTCGCGTCGCCGGTGCCGGTGCCCGCGTCGGTCGCGCCGCCGCCGTCTGGCGGCCCGGAGGCCAGGTCCCCGGCGCACGCGGCGAGCGCGGCGGCGACGAGGGCGGCGGCAAGCCGCGCGATCGATCGGCCGGTCATCGGACCTCCACCTCCCACGTCACGCGCTGCACGCAGCCGTCCGCGGCGATCGAACACACCGGCGCCGCGTCGTCACACGGCAGCGCCCGCACGATTCGGTCGGCGACTTCGACCCGCAGTTCGATTCGGTCGCCGGGCGCGTAGGCCACGGGGTCGACCTCCACCGCCGGCAGCGCGTGCCCCGCGCGCTCGACGCGAACGCCGCCGGTGCCCGGACCTGCGATCCACCAGCGAAACGTCGCCGTGCCGCGGTCGCCGTCCGGATCGTCGGGCGCGAGCGGATACGGGTCGAGCTCGTCGTCGACCGCGAGCACCGCGAAGCGGCGCGGGCCTGCCGCTCGGTCGACGACATAGCGGGCATCTGCGACGGCCGGCGGCTCGGTCGCGGCGATGCACGGGGGCCGATCCGGCTCGACGAGCAGCGCTCGGGTGGCGCTCGCGGTCGCCTGCCCATCTGACACATCGACCTGGACCTCCCACAGGCCGGTCGCATCGGGCCACAGGTGGTACTCGACGTCGCTCTTCCGCTCCCAACGCAGTCGGTCCGGAGACGAGCCGGCCACCGGGCGCAGCGTCCACTGCACGGACAACGACTCCGGCGGGTCGTCGTAGTCGGTCGGCGTGGCGAACAGCGCGATGCGCCGCCCCACCGTGAAGCCGCCCGACGCGGTGCCGGGCCCCTGAGCGGCCAAGCCGACCTCCGGGGGCCGGTTGACCACCGCGAAGAACTGCGACGTGGCCGCCTGTGCGCCGTGCGTGTCCACGACGACCAGCTGGACCGCGATGAGCCGCCGCTCGCCGACCGTCGCCGAAAACGCTGGCGTCGCGGCGGCCTGGGTCGCGAACGGAGCCGGATCGCACCGGTTCTGGGCGTCGCAATAGCGCGCGGCCCACTCGTAGCGAAGCGGGTCGCCGTCCGGGTCGGCACTCTTGTGCGCGGACAGGGCCAGGACCGACCCGACATACAGCGGCGCCGCCGCATCGACCACCGCAATCTCGGCGACGGGAGGCCGGTTGATCGGGTCGGTGTACAGACAGCCGGCGCCTGCGGCCGCCGCGGCGAGCACCGCGAAACGCATCGCGACGGTGCGGTGTGCAACGGCCGGGCCGACCACCGCGCGACCGCCAACCGCGCGGGATCGCGATCCGCCTGCGCCGTGCGCGGGGTGCGACTGCGACAGACGTGTCACGGTCGAACGCACGCGAGCCGAGGGCGATCGACGAGACGGCAGGCGGCGCGCGCCGGCACGCGGACGAAGGCATCGGCCACCGCGCGCCCGTCGCGCACCAACTGCACCCGGTGGCGCCCGGCGGGAAGGCGCAGGGCGTCGCCGGGACGATAGCGGCGGCCCCGGATGACCGCCGCGTCGGCGTGCACGGCCACCGTCACCGTGACGTCGGGCAACACGGATCCGCGCAGCGCCACGACCTGCCCCGGAGCGACGGCCCGCGTCGTCCGCCAGGCCGGGGCGCCGGGCCCCTGCGTGCATTCGAACGTGTGCACCCCCGCAGGGACGGACAAGGCGACGTCGCGCCGCGCCCGGCCGCGCGGCGCCCCGTCGATGTACACGTCGCACCATGCGTCCATGTCGAACGTGACCCGGGCGGGCGGAGCCGCCGACGGGGGCGCCGCGTCGGGTGACCGGTCGTCCGCCGGCCGCGGCCCCGCGCCGCCGGCGGCCGGCCGCGCGCTGCCGTCCGCCGGCCGCGCGCCGCCGCCAGCC
>RFGE01000092.1 GCA_003696105.1 Deltaproteobacteria bacterium
ATCCGTACGCCGGCGGGGGCGACGGCGGCGGCGACGCGCCGCTCGATCCGTACGCCGGCGGCGGCGACGGCGGCGGCGACGCGCCGCTCGATCCCCACGCCGGCGGGGCGCGGCCCGACGGCACGGCGGCGGCCGACGAAGTCGGCGGCACGCGGTCGCGGGTGCGCCGTGAGTTGATGCTGTGGTCGGCGGCCTACGGATTTGCCGCCGGCCGCGCCATCGCGGATCCGGCCAGCGACGCGGCGCCGGCCGGCAGTTTGCTCGGCCTGGGCGCGGCGGTCGGAGCGAGTTATTGGGCCACCCGCCGCTGGTCGATCGGCGAGGCCGACGCCCAGGCGATCGAGTCCGCCGGCACGTGGGCCGCGGTCGAGGCGGCGTTTCTGACCCACGCGATCGGCGGCGTCGATCACGACTACACGCAGACCGACGGGTTCGTGTCGGTTGCGATCGGCGGCGCCGTCGGCGTCGGCGCGGGCGTGGCGTGGGCGGTCCGGGGCGAGCCGCGCGGCGACCGGATCGCACTGGCCAACTCGCTCGGCCTATACGGCCTGGCAGGAGGGTTGATGTTCGGCGTGGCCCTCGATCCGCCGGAGCCGGAGGCGTACTCCGTCAACGCCGTGGTCGGGTCGGTCGCCGGGCTGGCCGTCGGCTGGTGGCTGGCCGACCGCGTGGACACGTCGCGCGGCCGGCAACTCAAGGTCGACATCGGCGCGGCCGTCGGCTTGGCGGCACCGTGGGCGCTTGTGTACCCGCTGGTCAAAGACGACGGGACCAACGACGACGAGCAGGCGGTCGGCGCGCTGTCGATTGCGACGATGGCGGCGGGCGGCTACCTCGCGTGGCGATTTACGCGCCCCACCGCCAGCGAGCCGACGGCGCCCGCGCCGGTGCCGGCCGTCGCCCGGCGCGGCGTCGACGGTCGCTGGTCCCTCGGCGTGCCCGTCCCACGGCCGTTCGAAGATCCGCGCCTGGCACCGCCGGCGGCCGCGTGGTCCGTCGGAATCGATCTCGTCGGAGGCGTGCTGTGACGGCGGCGTCGAAGTGGGCGGCGCTCGCGCTGGCGGTGGCAGCGGCCGCGTGCGGCGCTCGCGCACCGAGCGCGGACGACCCCGGTGCGGTCGCCGACCGGTTCATCGACCGCTACGTGGTCGAGGCGGACCAGCGTGCGGCTCTCGAGTTGGCCGACGGCGTCGCGCGCACGCGGCTCGAAGACGAGATGGAGCAGGTGCGCGCCGTGCGGGGCGCCGGAGCGCCTCCGAGCGGCGCGCGGCCGCGCGTGTATTGGGAGCGCGTGTCGCTGCGCACCGACGGGTCGCGGAGCCGAGCGGTGTACGACGTGCGCCTTTCGTTCAGCGGGGACGAAACGCGACGCCACGTGCTCGTATCGCTCACGCGGCGCGACCGCGGCTGGCGGGTGACGAGCTTCGTCGTGCGCGACGGTCCCGCGGCGCGCCGGTGATCGGCCCCCGCGCCGACCCCGAGGCGAGTTCATCGCGTCGCGCGCACCGCGCCCGGCTACCGAGCGCGGCGGCGACATTGTAGAGTTTCGCGCGTGGATCCAGCAGTCGTATCGGCGCTGCGCTGCCCCGTGTGCAAATCCGACACGCTGTCGGCGGCCGGCGGTTCGTTGACGTGTCACCGGTGCGATCGGCGCTACCCGCGTGCCGCCGCCGGCTACATCGACCTGCTCGACGTCGACGGGGAACGCGCGCCGGCGACGGCGGCGCAGCGGTTCATGGAAAGCGAACTCGTCGCGCGGATCTACGAGCGGTTCTGGCGCCCGTTCATGGTGCGCGCGCTCGCCGGGCCGGGGGCGGCCGGCGCCGCGGGCGGGTTTGCGGGAGAGCTGTTCATTCACAAGAATGCGCTCGGAGTCGACGACCGCGCCGGGCCGTGGCTCGACTTGTCGTGCGGTCCGGGGCTGTTTACCCGCGCGTTTGCGGCCGCGGCGCCCGGCCAATCCATCATCGGGCTCGACATCTCGCGGCCGATGTTGGAGGAGGCGGCCAAGCGCACGCGCGCCTATCCGAACGTGACGCTGGTGCGCGCCGACGCGCACGATCTGCCGTTCGCGGACCGCCAGCTGGGCGGAGTCAACAACGCCGGCGCGCTGCACGTCTACGACGATCCGGATCAGGTCTTTCGCGAGGTCTTCCGCGTCATCCGGCCGGGAGGCGTCTACGTCGGCAGCACCTTCGTCGACGCGGCGCGCCTCACGTCGCGGCTGGCGTCGCGCCTGTCGGGCATTCGGCGCTACGACCCGCACGAGCTGCGCGCGCAGCTTTCGCGCGTCGGCTTTGCGGAATACGAGGAGGTCCGGCTGGGGGACGGCTTCGTGTTCAAGGCGAAAAAACCGTGACGCGGTCGCACCGGCGCGCGGATTTGCCGTGAAACCGCCAACAATTCTTACAGGTTGACCCTCGCGGCGACGACCGTTAGGGTGGCCGATAGCGGTATCACCGGGAGATGGGGATGACACGATGGACGGCATACGCGCTGGCGGCGGTCGCGGCCGGCGCCTGCGGGCGTGGCTTCGATGCGCGGCGGGATCCAGTGGACACCGGGACGTTCGGCGAGACGGTCGCGACGCTGGTGTGCAAGCGGATCGCGTACCTCGAGGACCTCGCCGCCTATGAGGCGGGCCGGACGGACCGGGTGGACGTCGCCGGCGATCGCTACCGCGACGAGTGCCGCTTGGGCTTGCCGTTCCCGGTCGACGCGCCCGACCGGCTGCACGCGCTGCACGCGGTGCGCGACGATCTCGTCGCCGCGATCGACGCGACATTCCCCGAGTCGTTTCTGCCCGACCTGCAGACGCTGCTCACGTCGGATGCGTTTTTGGCGCTGTACGACGACGGGACGGTCGACGCCGGGGTGGACGCGCTGATCGGCACGCTCGACCTGCTGGCGGCCGATGGCGGGTTCACCGCCGCGCTCGAGCGCTTCAACCACCGGCTCGGCTATCTGCCGGCGCCGCCCGCGCTGGGCGCCGCTCGCGCGCTGGTCCGCTACCCCGGCCTCCACGACCTGCTGTTGCACGTCACCACGGCGATCACGCCCGGGGGCAGCGCGAGCGACGCGTTCGACGCGACGCTGGCGGCGGCCTCGGCCGTGCTGCGCAACGCGGAGCCGGCTGCGGTGCCGTCGGATCCGGATCGCACCGGCGCCCTCGCGGTCGACCTGTTGTTGACCGAGTCGCCGTTGCTCGGCGTCGGGCGACCGCTGCCGCTGGTGCGTCGGGATCGCCGCGGCCTCGCGTTGGTCGCGCCCGAGGGGGGCGAGTTGCCCGAGCCGTTCGTCGACATGGACGCCGACGGCCTCGCGGACGCCGACGCGCTCGGGCGGTTCGTGGACGCAGACGGCCAGCCGATCGCGGCGCCGACCCCGTTCGCCTTGCCCGACGGTGCAGGGGTGCCGTGGCCGCACCGTGATGCGCTCGGCCGCGCGCTCACCGCCGACGACGCGGCGCCGCTGTACCAGTTCGTCGACCTCGACCGCACGCTGCTGGCGGCGCTGGCGCGGGACTCGCTGCAGCTGCTCGATCCCGATCGAGGCACGGCGCTGGACCTCGTGCGCGGCATGGCGCCCCTCATTGGTCCGCGCACGGCGACGTCGCGGACCTACGCCGGCGGCGACCGGATCGACTACACCGGGTTCGACTCCAGCGAGTCGCCGCTGCTCGACGTGCTCTACGGCTACGCGACGCTGCTCACGGACCCGAACGTCTACGACGTACTCGAGCTTGCGCGCCAGCTGTTTCGCGACCACGAAGCCGAGACGGCGCGACTGGTCGAGGCGCTCATTCGCACCGCGCGGTTGGCCGACGGCTATCCAGATGCGGAACTCGAGCCGGGCTCGCCGCTATACGACGATCTCATGCCGGTCATCGCGCAAATCGTGCAGACGCCCGGCCTCACCGAGGACCTGCTGCGGGCGCTGGAGGCGCCGGAGGTCGCCGAACTCGGCCTCCGGTTCGCCGAGCAGATGACGTACAAGGATCGGTTCGATCTCGATTCGGAGACGCAGCAGGTCGTCGGGTCGTTCGCGACCCCGGTCGACCGCGATGCGCCCGACTCGGGATTCAACCGGTCGTTGTTTCAGCGCATTCTGCACCTGATCCACGACGCCAACGGCGCGCGACTGTGCAACAAGCAGGGCGCGGTGATTCGCGATCCGATCCTCGGGATTCCGATCGCGACGTACGACGAGTGCGAGCTGCTGCGCATCGACGATCTGGCCGTGTTCTACGTGCAGTCGATCGCCTATGCGAAGGATGCCGCCGGCAACGTCATCTACGACAACATCGACGGCGTCCCGACGCCCCGGCCGAAGGCGCGGTTCCCGTTCACGTTCAACAACGCGCTGATCTCGGCAATCGTGAACGACGACCTGCTCGAGTCCGAGTCTGGGATCGAGGGGTTCCGCTTCCATCCGACGCCGCAGGCGCTCAATCGCGCCCTGTTTTTGGATCCGATGCCGGCGTTTTTGGCCGACGCCATGGACCCGGCGCGTTGCAACGAAGGGGATCGATTCATCGATGCGCACGCCGGTAGCCTGTTGGTGTGGGAACTCAACGATTTCTACGACCAGGTGCGGCCGATCGCGCAGGCGTTCGCCGATCACGACGCCGAGCACTTGTTCGTCGAGCTGCTGTCCGTACTCCACGAGCACTACCCGTCGCGCGCGTCGACCGATCACCAGCAGGCGGATCCGAACGGCAAGGGGTACGCGTTCGCGTCGGACATCGTGTCGTACGAGCCGCTGCTGATCGATCTCCTCGAACGCCGCGATCTGCTCGACGCTCTCGTCTACGGGGCGCCGGTGGTCAACGGGATGACGGTCAACGGACGGCCATCGGTGGACGTACTCGCGGACGCGGCCCGGTTCCTGGTCGTGCCGCGCGCGGGGCTGACCGACCGGTATGGCCAGACGGCGACCGAGACCGAGGACGGCCGCCCGGTCGCGGAGCTGTCGCCGTGGTACTTGCTCGCCGACGCACACAAGCGCAAGCGCGCCGCGCTCGCCGAGGCGGGATCGGCCGCGGCGGCGTGGCGCGAAGCGATCAGCGAACTGGTGGACGTCCTGCTGCGCGGCGACGCGGTAGTGGGCGTCGGCTGGCGGTTTCGCAATCCGCGGCTGCGCGGCGTGACGGTCGCTCTGATCGACTACGTCGAAGCACGCTTGCGCGCGCACGATGCGGCCGGCGATCGGGACGACTGGTTGCTCCGCGATTTGCCGCAGCGCGTCGACGACCTGGTCACGGGGCCGCTGCTGGCGGCGGGCGCCGACCTGATCGCCGCGCTCGACGCCGATCCGGCGGCGCGCCGCGACCTCGAGGCGGCGCTCGCGTACCTGGTCGACGAGGTCGGCGACGAAGACGTGTTCTGGACGTCGGTCGCGGCGGCCGCCGACATCCTTCAGCTCGCACTCGATGACCGCGACATCGTTCCGATCGCTCGCGCTCTCGGTGAGGTGCTGCGACCCGAGCGTCACTTGATCACACCGCAGCTCGTGTTTGCGCGCGACGCGCGCGCCGGCGACGAAACGCGCGCGCTGGCCGGGATGCTCGAGAACTTGTTCGTCGAACACCGGCCCGGTCACACGGCCGTCGGCGACATCCTCGACGCCATCACCGAGGTCAACCGCGCCCGCCCGTGGGAAGATCTCGGTGAGCCCTACCGCGCCGACGACTATCGCGCGGCGCTGTCGGCGGTCGCCGAGTTCCTCGGCGAGGAGCGCCGCGGTCTGCACAAGTTCATCGAGATCATCCGGAGCCGGCGACGATGACGCGCGCGCTCGTGGTCGCGGCGGCGATGTCCGCGGCGTTCGCGCCGGCGGTCGCGCGCGGCGGTGGCATGTTCTTGCCGACGCGCGGTGTGCGACCGACGGCGCGCGCGGGCGCGTTCGTCGCGGGCGCCGACGATCTCGGAGCGCTGTGGTTCAACCCGGCGGGCCTCGCCGCGCTGCGCGGCCGCGGTGCGCGCGCCGCTCTCGTCGACGCGAGCTTCGTGTCGCAGCGGGTGTCGTACGCGCGCATCGACTCGGGGTTCAACGAGCACGAGCCCGTGGAGGACGAAAACCCCGGACTGCCGATTCCGACGCTCGGCCTCGCGTTCGGCGTCGGCGACGACGTCGTGGTCGCGGCGGGCGTGTTGGCGCCGTACGCGGCGCTCGGCCGCTATCCGGCCGACGGTCCCCAACGCTACTCGCTCGTGGACCTGTCCGATGCCAAGATGGCGATCGTCGAGGTGGCTGCGGGTTGGCAGGTCGGCCGCCGGTTGCGTCTGGGCGCCGCCGTCCAGAACCTCGTGTCGTCGCTGACGTCGACCGTCGTGTTCAATGGCTGCCCCGGGCAGACCGTCTGCGCGCCGGAGGATCCCGAGTTCGACTCGCTGTCGCGATTCGAACAGAGCGACGCGTTCAGCCCATCCGCCGTGGTGGGGGGCCAGTACTCGCCACACGACCGCGTGCGCGTGGGCGCGGCGGTGCAGCTCCCCTTTCGCGTCTCCGGCGAGGGACGAGTGCGGGTCGTCCTGCCGTCGTCCGGTTTCTTCGACGGCGCGTCGGTGCGGGGAGACCGCGCGTCGATGGCGTTCACCTTGCCTGCGATGCTGCGGCTCGGCGTCGAAGTGTCGCCCGCGGCGCGGTGGCGCGCGGAAGTGGCGGTGGATGTCGAACTGTGGTCGATGCACGACGAGTTCGCGCTCGAGCCCGAGGACGTCGCGATCGAGAACGCGGCGGGCGTAGGCACCTACGAGATCGGTTCGCTGCGCGTCCCGCGCGGATTCGACGACAGTGTAGCGGTGCAGATCGGCCTCGAGGGCCAGCCGTGGGCCGCGCGGCCGCTTACGGTGGCGTTCGGCTACGCATACGAGACGTCGGCTGTGCCGGACCGCTATCTGAGCGTGATGACCGTCGACGGGGACAAACACCTTGTGGCGGCGGGCGTCGGCTATCGCCTCGGCGCGACATCGCTGTACGCATCGGCGTCGTACACGGCGATGGCGGACCGGGACGTCACCCCCGAAGAGGGCCGTGCGCCGCAGCTGTCTCCGATTCGCGACGACAACCAGGACATGCCGCTCGACGTCTACGTCAACTGGGGTCGGTACGAGGCGTCGTGGCTGACGGTCGGGCTGTCGCTGGCCCGCACGTTCTGACGGCCCGCGCGGCGGACGCGGCCGGCGTGACGAGTCCCGATGGGCCGTGTCCCGGTGGTAAGATCAGCGCGTGGGGGTGCGCCGCATCCTGATCGTCGACGACGATCGGTCCATGTTGTCCGCGGTGGCCGACATGGTTCGCGATCAGGGGCACGAGCCGCACACGGCGACGTCGTGGACGGACGCGCTCCGGTTGTACCGGCAGGTGCGTCCGGACTGCGTCCTGCTCGACGTCATGATGCCGACGATCGACGGCTTCAAGATGGCGCAGCTGCTCAAGCGCGAAGAGGAGGGCGGTTTCGTGCCGATCATCCTCATCACCGGGCTCGGCGACGTGGAGTCCAAGCGGCGCGGGATGGCGTCAGGCGCCGACGACTTCCTCACCAAGCCCGTCAACGCCGTCGAGTTGGAAATCCGGTTGGCGTCGATGCTGCGCATCAAGGATCTGGCCGACCAACTCCAGCGCGCCAACGACCAGTTGGCCGAGCTCGCCGCGACCGACGGGCTCACGCAGCTGCGAAACCGCCGCGTGCTGTACGAGCACCTCGAGCGCGAGTTCGCGAGGGCGCGTCGCTACAAGCACCCGCTGGCGGTGTTCATGCTCGACGTCGACCACTTCAAGCAAGTCAACGACGTGCACGGCCATGCGGTGGGCGACGACGTGCTGCGCGTCGTCGCGCGCGTGATCACCACCCAGACGCGCGAAACGGACATTGCCGGCCGCTACGGCGGCGAGGAGTTCGTCGTGCTCGCCCCGGATACGCCGACGGCTGCGGCGCGGGTGCTCGGCGAGCGCATTCGCGCCGCGGTTCACGCGGAAACCGAGGCGGCCGACGGCGTACCGGCGGTGACGGTCTCGGTCGGGATCGCGACGACCGAATCGGTGCAGCCCGCGCAGTTCGAGGACCTGCTCCACCTTGCGGACGAGGCTCTGTACCGGGCCAAGAAGCGCGGGCGCAACCGGGTCGAGCTGGCGGGGCGCTAGGAGGCTGTTGCGTATAGGCGCGCCAGCGAGGTGGCGAGATGCGAGGCGAGGTTCGGCGGACGCCCGCAGCGCACGAGGGCGCGTATCAACATACGGTACCGAAGGGCGCGAGGACGTACGCCGAAGATCGCCCGCAGATCGCGACCGCAGCCAGCGGC
>RFGE01000093.1 GCA_003696105.1 Deltaproteobacteria bacterium
GGCGCGGGCGCGCCGCCGTCGCGCGGCGCGGGCGCGGCCGCGCGTCGCGCGGGCGCCGTCGCGCCGCCGTCGCGCCCCGTCGTCGCACGCCATCGCACAATCGGCCGCCGCCGCACCGCCTGCACGGCGTGCCGCGTCCCCGCCACCCAGGGCCGGCCTCCGGCGCGCGGGGCCGCGACGTGCCACTCCGCTCGCGCGACCGCGTGACCTTCGCAGGGCGCGAGCCCACCGGCGGGGGGAACGCCGATTCGCGGCGCCGCGACCTGTCGGGTACCGCGGCGTGTCCTACCATCGGCCTGCCGGTCGCGCGGGGTTGTGCGGCCGGCAGCTCGCTCCGCCGGATCGCGGTTGCCACCGAACTTTTCCGTTGTCCAAGCAACCATCACCGCCGCGCGCGCGCCGAGCGTGGCTCGCGCCCAACGTCGTCGCTCTCGGCGTGGTCAGCCTACTCACCGACACCGCGAGCGAGATGGTCATCCCGCTGTTGCCCGTGTTCATCACGGGCGACCTAGGAGCCGGGCCGCTGGCCGTCGGCTGGATCGAGGGCGCGGCCGACGCGGTCGCCAGCCTGCTCAAGCTCGCGTCCGGGCGGTGGTCGGATCGGCTCGGGCGACGGCGCCCTTTCGTGCTCGCCGGCTACGCCCTGTCAACGGTGAGTCGGCCGCTGGTCGCGATCGCGACCAGCGCGTGGCACGTATTCGCAGTACGGGTTGCCGACCGTACGGGGAAGGGACTGCGGTCGAGCCCGCGCGACGCACTCCTCGCCGCGTGCGTTCCGGCCGCGCAGCGCGGGACCGCGTTCGGTCTCCATCGCGCCATGGATCACGCCGGCGCCGTACTCGGACCGGTCATTGCCTACGCCTTCCTTACGGGGTGGGCGAACGACCTGCGCGCGCTGTTCTGGCTGTCCGCCCTGCCCGGCGTCGCCGCCGTCTTGGCCGTCGTCGTCGCCGTGCGCGAGGCGCCCGCATCCGCGACGCCGCCGGTAGTCGCGCGCGCTCACCCGCCCGCGCACCCGCCCGCGGCCGACGCGCCGCCGGGGCGACTGCTCGGCGTGCTGGTGCCGGTCGGCCTGTTCACGCTCGGCAACGCGAGCGACGTCTACCTGCTGCTGCAGGCCAGCGAGTCGCGAGCACCGCTGGCAACCCTGCCACTGTTGTGGATGGCGCTCCATCTGGTCAAGGCGGCCGCGTCGGTACCCGGGGGCAAGCTGGCGGACGCGGTCGGCCGCCGCCGCGTGATCGCGATCGGCTGGCTCGTCTATGCTGCGGTCTACCTCGGTTTCGCGCTCGCACACTCCCGGGCGGCAGTCTGGGGGCTGTTCGTCGCCTATGGCCTGTACCACGGCCTGACCGAAGGCGCCGAGCGGGCGTTGGTCGCGGATCTCGCGCCCGCCGCGCGCCGGGGAACGGGGTTCGGCTGGTACCACGTCGTCGTCGGCTTCGGCGGCCTCGCCGCGAGCGCACTGTTCGGCACGATCTGGCAGTACGCCGGCAGCGCGGCCGCGTTCTCGACGAGCGCGGGGTTCGCGGTCGCGGCCGTTGTTGCGCTGGCGGTGCTGGCGCCGCGCGCCCGTTGATCGCGGGGCGCCCGCCGAGACCGCGTCGCGGCGCGCGGATGACGTAGGCCGTGTGACCGCGCGCGGTGGCCGGCGGCCTGAGGACCCCGCGCCGCATCGCCGCGCGGCGAGCCGGGCAACGCGCCTGAAGTAACGGATGTATCAGCGACTACTTTTGTTGCGGCACGCGTGTTGGCTTCGGCGCGCGGCGCAGTTTCGATGATCCGCGCCGCGCTCGGTTGTGGTAGGTGGTCACGATGATGACCATGACGAACGTACGCCGCAGCTGGACCGCAATCGCTTGGCTTGCGCTGGTCGTGTCGGGGTGCACGGTCGGGGACTCGTTCGACGACGGGGGCGGCAGCGCCGCCGGGCCGGACGCGGGGCCGGACGACGGGACGTTGTACTGGGAGACGCTGTCGGCCGCGGAGGAGGCCTACAGCACGCACCTCTGGATCGTCGACCGCGCGGTCGACATCCTCGCGCGCCATTCCGGCGAGGCCGACGCCGCGGCAGCGGTCGCACGGATGCGCGACCCGTCCTGCGAGCCTCGCTGGCAGCAGGGCCTGTTCGACGCCGACTACAAGGCCGAGTACAACGACGGACGGCGGGACCTCGAGCCCGGCGCGAGCACCTGGCAGATCTGGCGGTCGGGCGCGACGTGGAAGTCGCACTTTTACGATCCGGCCACGGGCACGAACTACAAGGGTGAATCCTCTCCGGTGGCGAAGGAGCGGGCACTGCAGTTCGCGGCGGACGCGCGGGCGCTGCTCGCGGATGGCAACGTCTACGACGGCTGTTACGCGTTGGGGCTGGCTCTGCACTACATGACGGACATCACGCAGCCGATGCACGCGGCCAACTTCACGGCGGTCGACAGCCCGATCCGCCTGCATTCGCACGTCGAGGAGTACACGTTGGACATCCAGGATCGCTACGCGCGCGCGGACTGGTCCGGTCCGACCGCCGCTACCCCCGACGCGATCGTGGAGTTGGCGGCGTGGACGGCGAACGCACAGTGGCCGGCGATGCGCGGCGCCATCGAGGCCGCCTACGGCGACCGCTGCTGGTCCATGTCGCTGTACTGGTTCGACAGCGAGGGCTGCTGGCAGGGCGACGCGGCGGTGGACGCCGCCATCGGCCGCGCGCTGCGGACCGCGCAGGACGCGACGGCGCAATTCCTCGCGAGCGTCGCTCGCTGACGGCGCGGCCGGCCCGGGCGAACCGGCGCGGTCGCCCGTCGCGCCCGGTCGCGCGGCCGGGCGGTCCGGCGCCGCGGTCGCCGCGGTCGCTGCACGGCAGGTGCCGCGTCGCGGGGACCGCGTCATGGCGACGACCCTCGACGACGGCGCGCGCGGCCGGCGCCGGCCGCCGCGCGACGCGGGGCTCAACCGACTCGGCCGCTCGCCACCACCAGCGCGGCCGCATCGGCGGCGCACACGTCGCAGATGAACGCGCCGGCCCCGGCGATCAGGCGCCACACGTCGTGCTGTCGGGCGTCGCAAAAACTACACCCGAGACTCGCCGCCGGCGGTGTAGTCCGTCCGAACTCGTGCAGCAACCGCTCCCGCAGGGCCCGCGCAGCGGCGGACAGTGCCGCCGGGTCGCGGTCGAAGACGCCCGTCGCGATGCCGTCGCGCACCTGGCGTTCGATCTCGGCATACGCCGCGGCGCCGGCGAGGGCGCGCGCCGCCGGTTCCCACCGCATCTCGTCGCCGAGCGTCTCGAGCGTCAAGTCGATGCAGGCGCTACAAATCCGGTGCGGCCGCCCGATGGCGCCGGCGAGGGCGCCGGCAGCGGGATACGGCGTGCCGCAGAAATCGCACGCCCCCGCGACGGCCAGCGCGAACCGTCCGGGCAGTGCCAGCCGGCGCCGGCCGGGCAGCACGAGGGAGGCCGCCGCCGCACCGCCGACGATCAAGAATGTGCGCCGCGTGATGGCCACCCTGTGATCGTAACCGAGGCGGGCGCCGCGGCCCGTCGGTCGCTCGACCCGGGGCTCCGGCGGCGTCAGTTGTCGAGCGCCTCGAGCACGGCGCCCATCGCCTCCTCGACCTGGATGGCCACGTCGCGCGGCAGCGGCGACTCCGGCTCGGCGATGAGGTTGGCCATGCGGCGCGCGGTGGACACGATCTGCGCGCGAAGGCGTTCCGCGCGCTCGGCGTCGCTCACGGGGAACGCCACCTCGCGGAACCGCCGGGCCAGCAGGGGCGCCTCGGCGCCTTCGTCGAACGCCGCGCGGCGGATCGCGTCGAGCGTGTCGGCATCGGCGGCGCCGCGTTCCGTTGCGCGAGCAACGAAATCGACCGCGCGCAGGTCGGGCACGGGCTGCGCGGGGTCCGTGCGGCTGCGCTCGATCACCTTCGGCGCCTCGGTGCGCAAGAAGTGGTAGCTGCCGACGAGCTTGTGAACGGTGGCCGTCTTCAGGTGCAGCTCCTTGCGGCAGTAGGCCTCGAACGTGTCGAACCCCCAGCGCTTGTAGCTTTCCCGGTCGCGGACGGCGGTGAGCGCCTCCGCGAGATCGATCCACGACCGTTTGAACGCGCGCGCCTTGGCGAGCGCGTCGACGCGCTCCGGGTCGCCGGCGAACGCGAGCATCTTGTCCTCGAGCATTCGGTCGGTCTTGGTGACGTGCGCCATGGGGCCATGGTGGCGCGCGCGTGTGACAGCGGAGCGACAGTCGACCTCGGAAAACTGTGGTGCGTTACGTCTTTTCGATGAGTTGCCGCCGGCACGGGGCGTGCTACCGCCGCGGGTATGACCGCGCGACCGCCGCGCCGACCCCGCTGGCACGCCGCGCTCGCGCTCGCGGCGGCGGCCGCGTGTGCCGGGCGCGCGGCGGAGTCTGCGCCGGACGGCCCCGACGACGCGGTCCCCGGCGCGGCCGAGTGCGGCAGCGATGCGGACTGCGAGCCGGCGGGGCCCGACTGCTGCACCTGCCCGACGTTCGCCCTGCCCGTGGCGGAGGGGTGGGGCGCGGCGTGCGCCGGCGTGGTGGGCGAGTGCGCCGACCCGCGCACACCGGCCGCGTGCGGGGTCGAGGCGCGCTGCGAGGCGGGTTCGTGTGCGCTCGCGTGCGCCCCGGTGGTGTGCGAGATCGACTGCGGCGCCGGCTACGCGCGCACCGACGCCGGCTGCCTGACCTGCGCGTGCGCGGCAGGCGAGCCGCCCGCGGCCGACTGCGCGACGGACGCGGACTGCGTTCGCGTGCCGGCCGACTGCTGCGGCTGCGCGCGCGGCGGCGCGGATACGGCCGTCCCGGCCGCCGACGCCGACGCGCACCGAGCGGGCCTCGGCTGCGACGGGACCGAGCCGTGCCCGGAGGTGGACGTCTGCGAACCGGGCGCGTCGGCCCGGTGTGACTCGGGCCACTGCGCGTTGGTCGCCGGCGCGACCGACGGCGGCGCCGACGCCGGCGCGGGCGTACCGCGCCGCTGCGGTGGCGGTTTCGGTTCGTGTCCACCCCCGGCGGTGTGCGTGCTCAACGACCCGTCCGACTCGGAGGCGTCCGAGCGGGGAGTCGGGACCTGCCGTGCGCCGTAAATCTCGTTCCTTGCTCGGTGCACCGACCGGAGGCAATACTTAGGGGCATGGCTTCGGACGACGCCCATCGCGGGCCTGGCAGCGCGGCGCACCCGACGGCACCGCCGTCGGCGTCGCAACCGCTGGCGCAGGCCGAGCCGCCGGATCCGATGATCGGCGTCGTCATCGACCGCCGGTACCGCGTGCTGAGCAAGATCGGCGAAGGCGGTATGGGCCAGGTCTACAAGTGCGAGCACGTCGGCCTCAAGAAGCAGATGGCGGTCAAACTGCTGCGCACGGAGATCGTGTCGAACCCCGAGGCCGTGCAGCGCTTCCATCAGGAGGCGCAGTCCGCGTCGTCGATCGGCCACCGGAACATCATCGATATTTCCGACGTCGGCTCGCTGCCGGACGGGCGCGTGTACATGTGCATGGAGCTGCTCGACGGCCAGCCGATGAGCGATCTGATCCGGCGGCCGCTCGATCCCGCGCGCATCTTGCACATCTTGATCCAGACGTGTGACGGCCTCGCGGCCGCGCACCGTCACGGCATCGTGCACCGCGACATGAAGCCGGAGAACATCTTCGTCACGGTGCGCGACGGGATGGAGGTGCCGAAGCTTCTGGACTTCGGCATCGCAAAGGTCACCGGCAACGACGGCCAGAACAACCTCACGCGCACCGGCACGATCTTCGGCACGCCGTACTACATGGCGCCCGAGCAGGCGTTGGGCCAGCCGGTGGATCATCGGGCTGACATCTACTCGCTCGGCGTCATCCTCTACGAGGCGTTTACCGGCTCGGTGCCGTTCAAGGCCGAGTCGTTCATGGCGATCCTCACCCAGCACATCACGACGGAGCCGATGCCGCCCGAGCAGATGGCGGCACAAAATGGCTGGCCGCAGCCGCCTCCGCCGGTCGTGGCGATCATCCAGCGTTGTATGCGCAAGGAACCCGCGGAGCGCTACGCGTCGATGGACGAGCTGAAGGCCGCGCTCATCGATGCGTACCGCGCCGTCGCGGGGCCGGGGATGAGCGCCTACCTCGACGCCCAGCGCGCGTCGGCGGCCTATGGAGGCACGCCGTCGGGGGCGGCGTACGCGCCGCCCATGCCGACGCCGGTGCCGGCCGGCGCGGGCTACGGCACGCCGACGGCGTCCGGCATCGCGCACGGCGCGACCGGTCGCGCGCCGTCGGGTATGGCGTACGCCGACCCGGGCGCCGCGTCGGGGTACGGCGAGCTGGCCGCGCCGCCCCGCCGTCGCGGGTGGCTGTGGGCCGTGGTCGGCCTCCTCGTCGTCGGCGGCGGCGCGGCCGGCGGTTATCTGTGGTGGCAGGGCCGGCAGGGGGGCGACGGTGCGGAGGGCGGTCGGCGGCCGGCGCACGCGGGGGCGGCGCCGGCAGGCGTGCGGGCGGATCCCGATGCAGGGGGGGCACGCGCCGCCGGCGCCCGGGACGCCGCGATCGCCGCCGCGCCGGCGGCGGACGCGGCCGCGCCGGTGGCTCCGGCGGTCGACGTTCCGAAGATCGCCGTGCTCGTCAACTCGCGGCCGCAGGGGGCGGAGGTCTACCGCGACGGTACCCGCCTCGGGACGACGCCGTTGATCGTGGACGTGCCCAAGGGACAGCCGACCGAACTCCAGCTTCGCCGCGCGCGCTACCACGACGCGACGATCGTGGTCGACGGTAGCCGCCGGAAGGTGACGCAGAAGCTCGTGCGTCACCGGGGCGGGTCCTCGGATCGCGACGGGAACAAGCCGGGAGACGGGACGAAGCCGGGCGACCAGAGCAAGCCCGACGACCGGACGAAGCCCGACGACGGCAAGCACAAGCGGCCCAAGGACGGCATCGAGGACGGACTGATCGACGACGATTCGGACTTGCTGGAATGAACGCGCCGATTCGAATCGCGATTGCGCTCGCAGCGGCGGTGGCGACGGCGGTCGCACCGATCGCCGTTCGACCTGCGGTGGCGGGGCCGCGCGACGAGGCGCGCGCGCACTACGCGGCGGGTCGGGCGAAGTTCGACGCCGGCGACTACCGCGGGGCGATCGCCGAGTTCGCCAAGGCGCAAGCGCTGGCTCCGTCCCCGATCCTCGAGTTCAACATCGGTCTGTGCCACGAGCGCCTCGGTGAGACCGACGAGGCGCTGCGCCGTTACCGGATCTACTTGCAGCAGATGCCGGACGCTCCGAACGCCGAGCGGGTGCGCGACAAGATTCGCCGACTCGAGGCACAGCGCGGGGCGGCGCCACCGGCCGCGCCGCAGCCCGCCGCGCCCGCGCCGCAGCCCGCCGCGCCCGCGCCGCAGCCCGCCGCGCCCGCGCCGCAGCCCGCGACAGGCGACCCGGAGATGGATCGCGTCGCGTCGATCGACATCGCCGCCGTGCGCGATCGCTACCGCGGGGGTGCGGCTGCCGGGCCGGCGGCGCCCTCCCGGGCCGCGCCCGCGCCGCCGCCGGCGCCCGGCGACGACGCTCCGGAGGCCAAGCCCGTCTACAAGAAGGTGTGGTTCTGGGTCGTCGTCGGCGTCGCGGCCGTGATCCTCATCAATGTCGCGACGTCAGACTCGTCCGGCGGCAGTGCCGGCGCGTCGACCTCGACCGCGCTGAGCTGCTGTGGCGCGACGATCCTGCGGTTCTGATACGCTCGCGCCAGTGGCAGACGCAACACGACAGCTCGCACGCTGCGCTGCCGTCCTCGCGGCGGCACCGTCGGACCTCGGTGCATGGCTCGACGTCGGGCTCGCGCTGGAGGACGCCGGGCGCGCCGGCGAGGCGGCGAGCGCCATCGCGGAGCTCGGCCGCGCGGCCAGCGAACTCGGTCAGGTCGCACTGGCGGTCGCGTGCGCGCGGTGGCTCGACGAGCGCGATGGCGACGCCGCGCGGGAACTCACCGACCGGATCGCTCGGACGCACTGCGCCGAGTCGGATCGCATCGACCGCTCGTCCCGGCCCCGGCCGCCGGCGCCGCCGCGGGAAGCTCCGTCCGCAGCGTCGCGGCCGGATCCGGCGAATCTCGACGAAGCCGTCGCGGCGGCCAAGGATGCGGTCGAGCGCGCGGTCCGCGCGGCGCGCGAACGCGCCGGCGACCGGCTGCCGCCGACGCCGCTGCTGAGCGTGCTCGGCGCACAAGACATCCGCGCGCTGATCGGCGTCACCCAGTTGTCGATGCGCGTGCCGGGCGACGTCATCCTCGATCTGGGCCAGCCCGCCGAGTCGCTGTACTGGCTCGCGCGCGGCGCGGCGTTGGTCACCCGCGGCGACGAGGTGCTCGGCGAGCTGCGCGCCGGCGCGTTCTTCGGCGAGATCGCACTGTTGGCCGGGACGACGCGCACCGCGACGGTCACCTGCACGTCCCCGTGTTGGTTGCTCGAGGTGCCGGCGGAGGCGGTGGAGCGGCTCGCGACCGCGGCCCCGCGACTGGCGACGGTGCTCGCCGAGTACGCGCGCGCGCGGCTGCTGGCGAATCTGATGCGCACGTCCGAGCTGTTCAGCCGACTGAGCGACGACGAGCGGCGGACGGTGCTGCGCCGGTTCGAACCGCACATCGCGCGCGCCGGCGACGCGATCGTGCGCGAAGGCGCCGACAACGACCGGATGCACGTGATCGTGTCCGGGCGCTGCGAAGTGCGCGCCGACGACGAGCTGCTTTCGGAGCTGACCGTCGGCGACGCGTTCGGCGAGGCGTCGCTGCTGCGGCGCGCGCCGGCATCGGCCGACGTGGTCGCCGTGGAACACACGGTGACCCTGAGCTTGTCGCGGGAACAGTTCGATGACGTCGCCGTCGCGCACCCGGAGCTTCTGGCGGAGGTCTACAAGCTGCTGGTCGAACGCGAGCGGCAAAACGCGAGCATCGCCCACGACGCGAGCGACCTCATCCTGTGATGCGGGCGTGCGGCGGTGGGCTATAACTGGCGCATGCGACGCATCGCGCAGACCGTGACGATCGCGGCGGCGGTCGCCCTCGCGGCCGGGTGTGTGGAGCGCGAGCCGACCGGAGGGCAACCCGCGCCGCCGGATCCGGCGTACGTCGAGCGCAACCTGTTCGCGGAGTTGCCGGAGGGCGAGACGTTGACGCACCGCCTCGACGCCGACATCGGCGGCAAGGTCGTGTACCTCGGCAATCAGATCGACCGGACCGCGATCGTGCCGGGCGAACCGTTCACGATCGTGCACTGGTGGAAGGTCGTCTCGCCGCCGGGGCCCGATTGGCGCGTGTTCACGCACGTGATCGGGGCATCGCCCGCGGAATGGATGAACGTCGACTACACGCCGATGCGCGCCGGCCACGGCCCCGACAAGTGGCAGGCCGGCCAGGTCATCCGCGACGAACAGAAGATCGCGCTCAAGGGCGACTGGAGGTCGCCGACCGCGCGGATCGCCGTCGGCCTGTGGCGGCGCGGCGCGCAGGGCGTCGACGGCCGCATGCCCGTGTCGTCGGGCCCCGTCGACGCGGAGCGCCGGCTGATCGTCGCGACGTTGCCCGTGCAACTGAAAGGCCAGCCATCTCTGCCGACCTACGCGATCCGGCGCGCGCGCGGCCCGATCGAAATCGACGGCAAACCGGACGACGCCGCCTGGGCCGCGGCGCCGTGGAGCCCGGACTTTGCGCCGACCATCGGTGGGGAGCCGTTGCGGGATCGAACGCGCGCGAAGTTGCTGTGGGACGATCAACATCTGTATGCGTTCGTCGAAGTGACCGATCGCGACGTGTTCAGCGAGTTTCGCGACCGCGACGGCACGCTGTGGAAAGCCGACGTGGTCGAGTGGTTCATCGACGCCGACGGAAATCGCCGGGGGTATGTCGAGCTGCAGGTGAACCCGCACAACGCGCACTTCGACGCGTGGTTTGCCAAGACGCGGCGCGAAGGCTCCGACGTCGCCTGGAACGCGGGGATGCGTTCCGCGGTGCGGGTGCGCGGGACGGTCGACGATCGCAGCGACGTCGACGAGGGGTGGGACGTCGAGGTGGCCATCCCGTTGGTGGCCGTGCGCGGGCGCGACGACGCGATGCGCGTGACGATTCCGCCGCGCGTCGGCGATCGCTGGCGGCTCAACATCGTGCGGGTCGACAAGCCGAAGGACGCCGGCCTGCGGGCGTCGTCGTGGTCGCGCATCCCGATCCAGGACTTCCACGCGCTCGATCGGCTCGCGACCGTCGTGTTCGCCGACGCCGATGGGCAGACCGCAGCCGCGCGCGCGGTCGGAGCGCGGGCCGCGGCGACCGCCGCGCCGGCGGAGGCTGGCGGCGCGGCGACTGCCGCCGGCGACGAGCCGCGCGCGGTGAAGCCCGCGGGCGGCGCCAAGCCCCGCACGACACGACCGGTCGAGGCCAGGTGATGCGCCCGCGCGCGGCCGGTGCCGCCGGGTATTGCGCGGCCGCGATCGCCGTCGCGCTGGCGCCGGCGTGCGGTGGCTCGGTCGGCCGGTCGCCCGGGTGGCGCGCGCCGCGGCCGGCGGCGACCGCGACGGGCGAGGGCCGCACATCGGCCGGCAGCGCGGCGGCCGAGCGTCTCGTGTTCGTTCCGTCCGGGCCGCCGGCGCGCGCGTACGGGGCGCCGGCCGGCACCGCCGCCCCGCGGGGACCGGTGGCGGACGCCGTGGTCGGGGCGGTGGCGCGCGCGGCGGCGGCCGCCGGCCGTCCCGCGCCGATGCGCGATCCGCGCCTGTTCGCCGTGGCCGCCGACCTGGCGCCGCTCGCGCGCGAGGACGCGCCGATCCCGTACGCGCTGGTCGAGTTCGCACTGCGCTACTACGGTGTCGTCGAGCCGTCTCCGCACCTCGTGCTCATCTGGGGGCCGCTCGACGATGCGAGCCGGTACGCACGGCAGGTCGAAGCACAACTCGCCAACCTGTTCGCGTCGACGGAGGTCGCCCGCGTCGGCGTCGGCAGCCACGCACGCGGTCGAACCGGTGTCATCCTGTTGATTCTGCAACCAAGCTTCGTCGACGTCGATCCGGTGCCGCGCCGCGTGGCCGTAGGCGAGGCGATCGCTCTGCGCGCACGGGTGCGGCCGCCGTATCGGGATCCGCACGTGTTCGTCACGCGTCGCGATGGCGGCGTCGACGAGCCGCGCGTGTCGGCCGGCGCCGACGGTCGCGTCGCGGCGCGGGTGGCGTGCGACGATCCCGGCGTGTTGCGCATCGAGATCGCGGCGTCCGACGCGCGCGGCTCGTCGGTGCTCGCCAACTTCCCGGTGTGGTGCGGCGTCGCCCCGCCGCGCACGACGAGCGTCGCGGTACCGGCCGGCGCGACCGACGCCACCGCGATCGACGCCGAGCGCCGCCTGTACGAGCGCGTCGACGCGGCACGCGCCGCCGCGGGACTGCCTCCGTTGGTCCGCGACGAGCGGCTCGCGGCCATCGCCCGCGCGCACAGCGCCGAGATGCGCGACACCGGCGAGGTCGCGCACGTGTCGCCGACGACCGGCACCGCCGCCGACCGCGTGCGCGCCGCGGGGATTGCGACTGCGCTCGTGCTCGAGAACGTGGCGCGCGCCTACGGGGTCGACGAGGCGCACGAGGGGTTGATGAACAGCCCGGGCCACCGCGCGAACATCCTTGCGCGCGAGGCGACCCACATCGGCATCGGCGTCGCCTTCGGGCGCGGTGAGGCGGGCGAGCGAGCGCTGTTCGTCACGCAACTGTTCATCCGCATTCCGCCCGCGGTCGATCCGACTGTGGCGCGGGCGCGTATCCGTGCGCGCATCGAGCGGCGCACTCGACTGCGCCGGGACGAGCGGCTCGAGGCGATCGCGCAGCGGTTCGCGCGCGACGTGGCGTCGGGGGTGCCGGCCGAACGCGCCGCAAAGCGGTCGCAGGCGGCGCTCGACCGGCTGGCCGCCGACTTCGCGGCCGTGACGACGATCGCCAACGCGGTGGCCGACGTCGACGGTTTTCCGCTTGCGTCTGTCCAGAAAGAGGCGAGCATGACCCATTTTGGGGTGGGCATAGCGCAGGGCCGCCATCCCCAGATCGGCGACCGGGCGCTGTTCGTGGTGGTGCTCGTCGGCCAGCGGCGCTAGTCGCTCGCCGCCGCTCGGGCGGCGCATTGCCGCGGAGCCGCGGGGCCACCGGGCGGGCGACACGAGCAGTTGCCACCGGTGCTTCTGGCGGCGTGCGCGAACTCCCTTTAGGATGCCCGCGATGACCGACACTGCAAAGCTCATCGTGGGCGACCGCGAATACGAACTGCCGATTCTCGAGGGGACGGAGGGCGAGCGCGCGCTCGACATTCGCAAGCTACGCGCCGAGACCGGACTCATCACGCTCGACAACGGCTACGTCAACACCGGATCGACGACGAGCGCGATCACATTCCTCGACGGGGAACGGGGAATCTTGCGCTACCGCGGGATCCCGATCGAAGAACTCGCGGAAAAGTCGACCTTCGTGGAGACGGCGTACCTGCTCATCTACGGCGAGTTGCCGACGCGCGATCAGCTCGCGCGATTTTCGCGTCTGTTGACCTACCACAGCATGATCCACGAGGACATGCGCCACTTCTTCGACGGGTTTCCGAGCACCGGCCACCCGATGGCGAGTTTGTCGGCCATGCTGTGTTCGCTGTCGGCCTACTACCCGGATTGCCTCGATCCGACCGGCGACCCCGACATGCACATCAGCCGCGCGCTGTCGAAGGTGCGGACGATCGCGGCGTTCGCGTACAAAAAGAGCATCGGCCAGCCGATCATGTATCCGCGCAACGAGCTGTCGTACTGCGCGAACTTTCTGCACATGATGTTCGCGGTGCCGGCCGAGCCGTACGAGCCGGACCCGGATCACGTGGCCGCGCTCAACACATTGTTGATCCTGCACGCCGACCACGAGCAGAACTGCTCGACGTCTACGGTTCGCCTGGTCGGGTCGAGCAACGCCAACCTGTACGCGTCGATCAGCGCCGGCGTCCTCGCGCTGTGGGGGCCGCTTCACGGGGGCGCCAATCAGGCGGTGATCGAAATGTTGCGCGAGCTGCACGACAGCGGGACCGACTACCGCACGTTCATGGAAGACATCAAGAGCGGGCGTGGCGGCCGGCGCCTCATGGGCTTCGGTCACCGCGTCTACAAGAGCTACGACCCGCGGGCGAAGATTCTCAAGGCGATGGCCGACCGGCTGTTGGCGCGCAAGGGCATCAACGACCCGCTGCTGGACGTGGCGCAGGGGATCGAGCAGGTGGCGCTCGAGGACGACTACTTCATCGAGCGCAAGCTGTACCCGAACGTCGACTTCTACAGCGGCATTCTGTACCGGGCGCTCGGGATCCCGGAGAGCATGTTCACGGTGATGTTCGCCATCGGCCGGCTGCCGGGCTGGATCGCGCAGTGGAAGGAGATGATGGACGATCCCAAGCGCAAGATCGGCCGGCCGCGCCAGCTGTACATCGGGCCGACGAAGCGGTCGTACGTGCCGATCGATCAGCGCGGCTGACGGCCGGATGTCCGCGCGGGCGCCGGCAGGAGAGCGCGGCGCTGTCCGACTCTCGCGCGGCCGGCGGGCGGATGCGCGGTGCGCGCGGGCTCAGTCGTCGGCGTCGTACGTGCCGTGGACGACGAGCACCGAGCACGGCGCGTAGCGCACGGTCATCTCCGACACGCTGCCGAGCAAGAACCGGCGCAGGCCGCGCCGGCCGTGGCTGCCGAGCGCGCACAGGTCGAACTGGCCCGCGACGAGCCGGTCGTGGATGCCCGCGGCGGCGGGCTTTTCCTCCTGCACGAACGACAGCCGCACGTCGGCCCGGGGATGGCGGTCGAGCCACTGTCGGGCGCGCGCTTCCGCGCCGACCTCGATCTGTTGTCGCAGTTTCTGGCCGACCGTTTCGGCCCCCGGGATCCCGCGCCCGGTCGCCGTCGCCGGCAACACCCAACTGTGGTACAGCTCCACTTCGGCGCCGGGGGCGGCCAGTTCGATCGCCGCGTGCAGCGCCTTGTGAGCGAACGGCGAGAAGTCCGTGGCGACGAGGATCTTGCGGTAGCCGGGATGCGGTGTCGCGTCCGGTCGTACCACGAGGACCGCCGTCGACGCGCAGCGGACGACCTTCTCCGCGGTACTGCCGAGCAGGACGCGCCGCAACCCGGTGCGGCCGTGGGTCCCGAGCACGATGAGATCCGCGCCGGTCTGCTCGGCCGCCTTGACGATCGCCTCGTCCGGCAACTCATTGACCATCAGCGGCGACGCCTTGACGCCGTCGCGGCGCAGCTGGTCGCACAGGGCCTCGAGCTGCGCGCGTTCCTCGGCGTACGCGCGTTCGAGCCGTTCGTCCGGTACGTCTTGCACGGGGCCGATGATCTCGGCGACGTCGACCGCGGGCATCGTCGTCGCGTGCACGAGCACGATCTCCGCACCGCAGCGCCGCGCGATGGACGCCGCGTGGTCGACGGGCGTGCGCGACTGCTCCGAAAAGTCCGTACCGACGACGATCTTGTCAATTCGCATGGTCGTGTCTCCCACCGTCGTCTCGACTATGCCACACTCCCGATCGGAGCATGGCGACCGACCGGGACAAGCGCGCCGAGATCCTCGATCGGGTGCGGGCGCTCGGCGGCCTCACGCCCGGCGTCGCGCGCCAGGTGGCCCGCGACACCGGCGTGGCCGAGGCTGAAGTGTTCGGCGCGGCGAGCTTCTACCACCTGCTGGCCGAGCCGGACGTGCGCGTGCGCGTGTGCACGGGCCTGTCGTGCGAGCTGGCCGGCGCCGGCGACGTGCTCGCGCGCGCCCGCGCCGCGGGCTGGCCGGTAGGGACCTGCGCGTGTCTCGCGGCCTGCGATCGCGCCCCCGCGGTACTGCACGGGCGCGACACCCTCGCCGGCATTCGTCCGGACGACGTCGACCGCGCCGCCGGCGATTGGCGCGCCCTCGCGTCGAGCGCCGTGCCGGAACGCGACTGGCGGGGCGACGTCGGCCCGGCCGGCGCGCCGGCCGACCGGCTCGCGTGCGATCTGCTCGGCGAGCCGGATTGGTCCGGATCGGCGTTCGCGCGTGCGGCGCAGCTCGGGCCGGACGCCGTGATCGCCGAGATCGATCGGGCCGGCCTGCAGGGGCGCGGAGGCGCGGGCTTTCCGGCCGCGGTCAAGTGGAAATCGGTGCGATCGCAACCGGACGGGGACCGATTCGTCGTCCTCAACGCCGACGAGGGCGAGCCGGGCACGTTCAAGGACCGCGAGCTGCTGCTCCGCCGGCCCGACAAGGTGCTCGAGGGGCTGGCGATCGCCGCGGCCGCGGTCGGCGCGCGGGACGTGTACCTCTACGTGCGCGGCGAGTTCGGCGCGCCGTGGCGGTCGCTCGAACGCGCGATCGCCCGCTTCGCCGCATCGGGCGCGCTCGCCGACACGCGGTTTCATCTGCACGCCGGACACGGCGCGTACATTTGCGGCGAGGAGACGGCGCTGCTCGAAGCCCTCGAGGGCAAGCGCGGCATGCCGCGCCTCAAGCCGCCGTTTCCAACCGAAGTCGGGCTGTGGGGGCGACCGACCCTCATCCACAACGTCGAGACGATCGCGTGCGTGCCGGCGATCGTGCAGCGCGGCGGCGACTGGTTTCGCGCGCTCGGCAAGACGGGGCCGGGGACGAAGCTGTACTGCATCAGCGGCCACGTGCGCCGGCCGGGCACCTACGAGCTGCCGCTCGGCGTGACGGTCGACGAACTCGCGGCCGCGGCGGGGGGCTACGTGGGCGAGCTGCGCGCGTTCAGCCCCGGCGGCGCGAGTTCCGGCTTCTTGCCGGCGCGCCTGCGCGACACGCCGTTGGACTTCCGCGCGCTGGCCGATGCGGGCTCGATGCTCGGGTCGGCGGGGGTCGTCGTGCTCAACGACACCGCCGACGTCGTGGCGGCGGTCGCAAACCAGCTCCGCTTCTTCGAGGCCGAGAGCTGCGGCCAGTGCGCGCCGTGCCGCATCGGCACGCGGTTTCTGCGCCAGGCGCTCGACCGGTTTCGCGCTGGCGCGGGGCGCGGCGCCGCACTCGCCCAGGTCGCCGACGTCGCGTGGCAGATGAACGAGGGGTCGATCTGTGGCCTCGGGCAGGCGGCGCCGCTGCCGTTGGTGTCCGCGCTGCGCCACTTTCCGGAGGAGTTTGCCGATGGCTGATCGCAATGCCGACCGGGCGTCGGGCGGTGGCGCGTCGCTGACGGCGTCGCTGACGATCGACGGCGAGCGCGTGCCGTTCGCTCCCGGCGAGACGATCTTGCAGGTCGCGCGCCGCGCCGGCGCGTGGATCCCGACGCTGTGCTACGACCCGCGGCTCGAGCCGGCGGGCGCATGTCGCACGTGCCTGGTCGAGATCGACGGCTGGCGGCGCCTCGCGCCGGCGTGCGCGACGCCCGCCGCGGCCGACATGGTCGTGACGACGCGTAGCGATCGGATCGCGCGCCACCACAAGACGCTGCTGTCGCTGTACATGACCGACCACGTCGCCGACCGCGACGCGTGCGAGACCGGCGCGCCGTGCGAGCTTCACGCACTCGCCGACCGCGTCGGCGCCGCCACGGACTGGCCGCGGATGGAGCCGGTGCGCGCGGGCAGGCCGGACGACCGCAATGCGTTCATCGAGTTCCGCCCGGACCGGTGCATCCTGTGCGCCCGGTGCACGCGCTACTGCGCCGAGGTCGAAGCGGTCAGCGCCATCACGCTGGCGGGGCGGGGCTCCCACACCACTATCACCACCGCCGACGCCGCGTCGCTCGTCGATACGACGTGCGAGATGTGCGGCGGCTGTATCGACACCTGTCCGACCGGCGCGATGACCGAAAAGATCCCGCTGCGCGAACACGCGCCCCCGGACAGGCTGCTCGACAAAGTTAGGACCACCTGCAACTACTGCGGCGTCGGCTGCCAACTCGATCTGAACGTCGACCGCGCGGCGCACGGCGGTCGCGGGCGGGTGGTGAAGGTGACGAGCCCGCCGCCCGGCACGCCGCCGAACGACGGCAACCTGTGCGTCAAGGGGCGGTTCGCGTACCAGTTCATCGAGCACCCCGACCGGCTCACCCGCCCGCTGGTGCGCGACGCCGGCGGCAGTCTGCGGGAGACGAGCTGGGAGGACGCGCTCGCGCGCGCGGCCGCCGGCCTGCGCGGCGTCGCCGACCGGCACGGCGCCGACGCGCTCGGCTTCGTGTCGTCGTCGCGCTGCACGATGGAGGAAAACTACTTGATGCAAAAGCTGGCGCGGGCGGTGTTCGGCACGAACAACGTCCACCAGTGTGCCGCGACTTGACACGCCCCCACGGTGGCCGGTCTGGTCACCACGTTCGGCGCCGGCGCGATGACCAACAGCATCGGCGAGATCCGCGACGCGGACTTCTTGTTCGTGATCGGGTCGAACACGTCCGAGGCGCACCCGATCATCGCCATGGAGATGAAGCGGGCGGTGCGCCGCGGCGCCACGTTGGTCGTCGCCGATCCGCGGGCGATCTGGATGACGCGGATCGCCAAGCGTCATCTGAAGCTCCATCCGGGCACGGACGTGTGGCTGCTCAACGCGATGGCGCACACGATCATCGAGGAGGATCTGGTCGACCGCGCGTTCATCGAGGCGAACACGGAGGGGTTCGACGCGGTCGCGCGGACCGTCGCGCGCTACTCGCCGGAGGAGGCCGAGCGCATCACCGGGGTGCCGGCCGACGACATCCGGACCACGGCGCGCGAGTACGCGACGACGCCGCGCGCCGGAATCTACTACACGCTCGGCATCACCGAGCACACGCACGGGACCGACAACGTGTACGCGCTGTCGAATCTGGTGCTGATGACGGGCCATCTCGGGCGCCCGTCGGCCGGGATGAACCCGCTGCGCGGCCAAAACAACGTGCAGGGCGCAAACGACTCCGGCGCGAGCCCCGTGTTCTTTCCGGGGTACCAGCGCGTCGACGACGACGAGGTGCGGCGGAAATACGAGCGGTCCTGGGGCGTGTCGCTCCCGTCTACGCCCGGGATGAACCTCAACGAGATGATGAAGGCCGTAGGCGATCGCATCAAAGGCCTGTTCATCATGGGGGAGGACATCCTCGTGTCGGAACCGAACGTGTCGCGGCTCGAACGGGGCATGAACGCGCTCGAGTTCGTCGTCGTCCAGGACATCTTCCTCAACGAGACGTGCCGATTCGCCGACGTCGTGCTGCCGGCCGCGTGCTTCGCCGAAAAGGACGGCACGTTCACCAACTCCGAGCGCCGCGTGCAACTCGTCCGCCGGGCAGTCGACCCGCCCGGTGAGGCGCGGCCCGACTGGCGCATCCTGGTCGACCTGGCCCACGCCGCCGGTGCCCGCTGGCGGTTCGACCATCCCGAACAGGTGTACGCGGAACTCGCCCGGGACGCGCCGAAGTTTGCCGGCATCAGCCACGACCGCATCCGCCGGCTCGGCGTCGGGCTGCAGTGGCCGTGTCCGGATCCCGACCACCCGGGAACGCCGTATCTGCACGCCGGCCGGGTTCTTCGCGGCAAGGGGTTGTTTCAGCCGGTCGACTACCGCCCGCCGGTCGAGGCTCCACAGGACGACTACCCGCTGGTGCTGTCCACCGGTCGCACGCTCTACCACTACAACGCGGCGACGCAGACGCGGCGCACGCCGGGTCTGGCGGCCAAGCAGCCGGCGGCGTTCGTCGAGATTCATCCGGCGGACGCGCGCGCGCGCGGGATCGACACGGGCGACCTGGTCGAGGTGCGGTCGCGGCGCGGTCACGTGCGCGCGCGGGCGATCGTGTCGCGACAGGTCCGGCGCGGCTGCATCTGGATGCCGCTGCACTTCCCCGACGCGCGCGCCAACCTGTTGACGGTCGACGCGGGGGATGCCGTGACCGGCACCGCCGAATACAAGGTCTGCGCAGCGCAGGTCGTCAAGGTCGCCGGCGTCGATCGGATCGACTTCCGGGGCGCCTACTACGCCTACGCCGGTCCGGAGTAGGCGATGCGCGGCGCACGCCGGCTGCCGACGGTGCAGCCGCGCGTCGGGTTTCGCGCGCTAACACGTGGCGCAGTTGTCGCCGTCGGTGGTGCAGCCGAAGTCGTCGCTGCAGCCGGGCGGGCACGACGCCGGTGCGCGACACGCATCGTGGCCATCGCACGTCACCTGGCACGCGCACGCGGCGGCGCACGCGACGCCGCGTTTGCAGCTTTCGTCGCCGGCGCAGGCGACGTCGCACGGTCCCACGCCGCACGCGACGGGGCGGTCGCAACTGCGTCGCCCGCTGCAGGTCACCTCACAGGCCGTCGCCGCCGTGCAATCGACGCTGCGGCACGACCCGTCTCCCGCGCAGTCGACGCGGCACGCAAACCCGGGCGGGCATGCGACGTTGCCGCAGCTGTCGTCGGCGTCGCACACGATCACGCAGACATCGCCCTCGCACGTGCCCGGACACAGGGCGTCGCAGGTGGCGGACAGCCCGGCATCCGGCGGTGCGGTCGTGCCGCCGGCGTCGGGCGTGCGCGCGGTATCGCCGGCGTCCGGGGCGCCGGGGTTGCCGGCGGCGTCGGGGCCGCGGGGATCGCTGCCGGCGTCCGGCCCGGTGGCGGGCGGCACGAGGTCGCCGCCGGCGCCGGACGAGTAGCCCGACGCGTCGAACGAGCAGGCGGCGCACACGAGCAGGACCGCAATACCGGTCGATCGCATGCGAGACCGGCGATGCAACGCGCACGCCGGCCTAACGGCCCGGAATTGTGCTCGGCGCATGCGCATGCCGCGTACAGGTGTGCAGCTCGCGTACGCGCCGGGCCGGACCGCCCCCGCCCCGTGTGTAGTAACGTGGCTCGCCACACGGAGGTCGAGCCGTCCATGGGAATGAAGCCGCGGGTGCGCATCGCCAAGCCGCCGATCCTGTTTGCCAAGACGCAGAAGCTCGTCGCCGCGCTGCAGCGCGAACTGGGGGCGCCGCTCATCGCGTACTGGACGTCGCCCAACGGCTCGGTGTGTCACAACGACGTGACGGCGATCTACGAAATCCTGGACGCGATCGGCGAAGTGCCCGAGCTGTACCTCGCCATCAAATCCGACGGCGGCTCCGGCGAGGCGGCGCTGCGCATCATCAACTTGTTGCGGCAGCATGCGGATCGGCTGGTGGCGCTGGTGACGCGCGAGTGTGCGTCGGCCGCGACGATGATGGCGCTCGGCGCCGACGAGATCCGCATGGGGCCGCTGGCGTACCTCACGGCGGTGGACACGTCGTTGCGCCACGAGCTGTCGCCGGCCGACATCGACAACGACCTGGTGTCGGTGAGCCAGGACGAACTGCTCCGCGTCATCCGGCTGTGGAAGCAGTCGGCGACCGCGGAGGACAGCAACCCGTACAAGACCCTGTTCAAGTACGTTCACCCCCTGGTGGTCGGCGCGGTCGACCGGTCGAGTTCGCTTTCGGTGAAGCTCTGTCAGGAGATCCTCGGCTATCACATTCCCGACGAGCGCAAGGCGCTCGCCATCGCCGAGCACCTGAACTCGGCATATCCGTCCCACGAGTACCCGATCACGCTGCGCGAGGCGGAGCGCATTGGACTGAAGGTGGCGCCGCTCGACCGCGGCATCAACGACCTGTTGCTCGAACTCACCGAACTGCACGCGGAGATGGGCCAGCGAGCGCTCACCGACTACGACGAGTTCAACTATCACTCGCACGAGATCGGCAACATCCTCGAAGGGCTGGGGATCCAGGTGTTCTACCAGCGCGACAAGGACTGGCATTACCGCCGCGAGGAGCGCCGCTGGGTGCCGATGAACGACAAGAGCGCATGGAAGAAGGTCGCGCGCGTCGGCCGGCGGGTGGAGACGTCGGTGTTGCACTTGCGATGAGCGGAACCCCGACCGAGCGCCTGTATCTGGCGGATCCATGGCTGTGGACGTTCGACGCGACCGTCGTCGGCCACGCGCAGCGTCGCGGTCGCGCCGCGGTCGTGCTGGATCGGACCGCGTTCTACCCGGAAGGCGGCGGCCAGCTCGCCGATCGCGGCACGCTCGGCGGCGCTGCGGTGGTCGACGTGCAGGTCGACGACGGCGGGACCATCTACCACGTCATCGACGGCGACCCGCCGCCGCTCGGCGCGCGCGTGCGCGGCGAGGTGGACGGCCGGCGGCGGCGAGCGCACATGGCGCTGCACACCGGCCAGCACATGCTGTCGCGCGCGCTGGTCGACGTGGCGGCGGCGCCCACGGTGTCGTCGCGGCTGGGGGAAGGCGGCTGCACCGTGGACGTGGCCGTTTCGCGCCTCGCGGACCGCGACGTCGCGGCGGCGGTCGAGCGCGTGCACGAAGTCGTCGACGCGGACGTCGAAGTGCGCGCATGGGTTCCGCCGCCCGAGGAACTCGCGCGGTTGCCGCTGCGGCGCGCGCCCAAGGTCGCCCGCGACGTGCGCGTCGTCGCGATCGGGGACTTCGACGTCTCGCCGTGCGGCGGTACGCACTGTACGCGGACGGGACAGGTCGGCGTCGTTTGCGTCGACCGCGTCGAGGCGTACAAGGGGATGACGCGCATCCACTTCGATGCCGGCCCGCGCGCGCGCGACCGGATCGCGCGCCACGCGCTCGCCCTGCGGGCGATCGGGCGCGCGCTCAGCTGCGGCCCGGACGAGGTGAGCGATGCGGTGGACCGCTTGCGCGCCGACCTGGCGGACGCGCGCGCAGCCCTGTGCGACCTACGTTTGCGCGCAGCCGCGGAGGTCGCGGAACGCCTGATCGCGGCCACGCCGCCGCCGGGGTGGGTCGTCGCCGTTGTCGACGGAGATGTCGCCGCCATGCGCGCGATCGCCAAGCGGATCGCAGACGCGGGGCGCGCCTGCGCCCTCGCGGTCGTCGACGGCGACGGCATGCGGATTCTCGCGGCGGCCGGCGAGGGCATCGCCGCCGACTGCGGGGCCCTGATCCGGGCGGTGTGCGCTCGCGCCGGTGGCCGGGGGGGAGGGCGCCCGGCCCACGCGGAAGGCCGACTGCCGGCGATCGCCGACTGGCCCGGACTCGTCCGCGACGTGCAGAGCCATTAGGCGGCCGCCTCCGGCGGTCGCGCGCCGTCGCGACGCGTGTGCGCTCGACCGCGCACGGACGAACGGCGCGCGCGACGGGGGCCGCGGGAGCGTGCAGGCGCGCCCGCGCGGTCGCGAGCGACCGACGCACCGATCGGTCGCCCGGCGAACCGCTGTTCGCGGGCCGGCGTCGCGACGCATCGACGTCTCGCGGCCGCTGCTCGCGGGCCGGCGTCGCGACGCATCGACGCGTCGCGGCCGCATGCGCACGTCCGGCGGCCGTGTGCGCCCCGCGCCGTTGCGAGTTCGTCGGGTCGGTCAGGCCGACCGCGACGTCGCGAGATGGGACGGGCGTCTGGTTCGTGGGCGCGCGTCGCGTCGATGCGGTCGGCGCGCGCCCCCGCACCCGTCACGCCTGCGCGCGCGGCGGCTCGGCGGTGGTCGTCGACTGCGGAGCCGGCGGCGTCGCGGTCGCGCCCGCGGCCGGCGCGTCGCTGGCGGCCGGCGCGTCGCTGGCGGCCGGCGCGTCGCTGGCGGCCGGCGCGTCGCTGGCGGCCGGCGGCGCGAACTTCGCGCTGAGCGATTCGAGGTACTCGGCGGTGTGCTTGAGCGAGCGGGCGCTCGTGGCCAGCGCCGACGCCGCCCACGTGCGGCTCAGGTTCTGGAAGTTCTCGTAGGTCTTGGTGAAGTACCGGGTCGTTGCGGTCATGGTCGCGCCTCCTGTCGGTGTGGTTTATGCGTTGCGTCAAGGAAGCTAACCACCGTGGAGGCAAAGTCAAGAGGTTTTTGACACATCGCGTCAACGGGGCTGGCCATTTGGGCGAGCAAACGGGGCCGACCGCCGGTCCCGGCGCGCTACCATCGCCGCCCATGGACTACCGAAACCTCGGAACGAGTGGCCTCAAGGTGTCGACCCTGTGCCTCGGCACGATGACCTTCGGCGAGGCGGACGAAAACTCGTTCATGCACGGCGTCGGCTGTGACGAGGCGACGGCGTTTGCCATCATGGACCGGGCGGTCGACGCCGGCATCAATTTCTTCGACACGGCCGACGTCTACGGCCAGGACGGGCTTACCGAGCGCGTCATCGGCAAGTGGTTCGAGCGGTCCGGCCGCCGCGACGACGTGGTGCTCGCAACCAAGTGTCGGTTCCGCATGAACCCGGGCCCCAACGGGACGGGGGCGTCGCGCTACCGGATCGTCAGAACCGTCGAGGACAGCCTGCGGCGGCTCAAGACGGATCGCATCGACCTGTACCAGATCCACATGCAGGACGTGGACACGCCGGAGGAGGAGACGTTGCGCGCGCTCGACGATCTCGTTCGCGCCGGAAAGGTCCTCTACATCGGCGCGAGCAACTACGCCGCGTACCGGCTCACCGATGCGTTGTGGATCAGCCGCACCGAGCACCTGGAGCGGTTCGTGTCGCTGCAGATGATGTACAACTTGATCGCGCGCGACCTCGAGCGCGAGCACGTACCGCTGTGTCTGCGCCACGGCCTCGGCATCATTCCATGGTCGCCGCTCGCGGGCGGGTTTTTGTCGGGCAAGTACGAGCGGGGCAAGCCGCCGCCCGCCGGCGCGCGCCTCGACAAGTGGAAGGAGCGCTACGATCGCTTCGATACCGAGCACAACTGGCAGGTGCTCGCGGCTGTCCGCGCGGTGGCCGCGGAACTCGGCGCATCGCCCGCGGCCGTGTCCCTCGCGTGGCTGTTGCGCAAGCCCGCGGTCAGCTCGGTCATCTTCGGCGCGCGCTCGCTGCAGCAGCTCGAGGACAACCTCGCGGCGGCGGCGTTGTCGCTGCCGGACGAGGCGTTCGCGCGCCTCGACGAGGTGAGCGCTCCGCCGCTCGGCTACCCGTACGACTTCATGCACCGCGTGCAGGGCCGCTGGTGACCGCGCCGCCGTCGCGGGCGGCCGTGCGCTCGAGTAGCGCGATCAACCCGGCTGCCATCGACGTGAGGAAATCGCGCGCGAGGTCGTGGTCGTCCTCGAGCCGATCGAGGAACAGCTCGCGATCGATGGCGAGGGCGACGAAGCCGCCGTGGACGGTCGCGGTGTACCGCCGCGGCACGTCCCCGAGGGCGCACAGCCCGCCGACCGAGGAGCCGACGCCGAACGTAAA
>RFGE01000094.1 GCA_003696105.1 Deltaproteobacteria bacterium
GAGCTCGAACGAGAACGCGGCCGTGCCGCCGTCCGGCATGATCGTGCCGCTGAACCGCACCGTCGTGTCGAGAGGTTCCGTCAAGCCGCTCGCATCGACTCCGTCCGGGAACGACAGCGACACGTCCGCGCCACGCACGGACACGACGCGAGCCGACGGCTTGTCCTTGATCGACTCGCCGAGATTCTTGACCAGCGGGAAGAACAGATAGCCTCCCTGGGTGTTCAGGTCGACGGTCCCCACCGCCCGAAACTCGGCGTTCTCCGCGGCGCTGACCGTGCAGCCGGACAGCGGCACCTGGTTTTGCACAATGACGAGAGTGCGGCCGGCATCCGTGCAGCCGGCGAGCGCGAGACACAAGACCAGTGACCGTGCGAGGTCCAACCGAGGCATGGCGTCCTCCAAACCTTTCAATCGTACAAAAGTCCCGACAACTCGTCGAGTTTCAGGGGTTTCACAACCGGCGCACCGGGCCGTTCGATCGCCACGAACCGGATCGCGTCGCCGCGCCGCTTCTTGTCGACCGCGACGTGAGCGAGCACGTCCGGCCGCAGCCACCGATCGACGTCCACGTCGAGCCCGCGCGCCGACAGCAGCGCGGCGACGCGGCGTTCCAGCGCCGGGTCGCACAGACCGAGCGCTGCCGACACCCGGCACGCGGCGACCAGCCCCAGCGCGACGCACTCGCCGTGCAACAGCGTTCCGTAGCCGGCGGCGACCTCGATCGCGTGGCCGATCGTGTGGCCGAGGTTGAGCACCGCACGCTCGCCGGTGACCTCGCGCTCGTCGCGCGATACCGTCCACGCCTTGAACGTCGCACACCGGCGGATGAGGGTCGCGTCGGTCGGATCGAGCCGCTCGCACAGCGCGAGCATCTCCTCGGAGTCGAGAAGGGCGTACTTGACGAGTTCGCCGACCGCCGCGCGCAGTTCGCGCGCCGGCAACGTCGCGAGCGTGTCCGTGTCCGCGACGACTGCCTTCGGCTGCCAGAACGCGCCGACCAGGTTCTTGCCGGCCGGCAGGTCGACGCCGGTCTTGCCCCCGATCGACGAATCGATCATCGCCAGCAGCGTGGTCGGCACCTGCACCAGGTCGACGCCGCGAAACAGCATCGCCGCGACGAAGCCGGCGATGTCGCCGACCACCCCGCCGCCGAGCGCGATCACCACGGATCCGCGGTCGAGGCCGGCTGCGACCAACCGCTCTGCGATCGACCCCGCGGTCGCAAGCGTCTTGTGCTCCTCGCCAGCCGGGATCACGACCTCGACCGCGCGCACGCCGGCGCGCTCGACGCGAGCCCGAAGTCGATCGAGGTAGTGCGGCGCGACGTGCTCGTCGGTGACGATGGCAGCCGCGGTGTAGCCATCGACGAATTCGCCGATCCGGTGCAGCACACCGGGCGCCACGACGATCGGATAACTCCGACGCCCGAGTGCGACCACGGTAGACGCCGCGCGCGCATCGTCCGGCACGCGATCGAACGCGCCAAGCGCATCGACCGTCGCACGCACGACGTCGGCCACATCCCGCTCTTGCACGTCGACCCCGAAGTGCGCCTGGCGATACACCGGCAGGCGCGCGTCGTACAGCTCGCGGAGCGCGGCGACCGGACGCGCCAACATCGGCCGCGACGCCGGGTCGTCTACGCGCGCGCGCAGCGCGTCGAACGGTGCGTGCAGCGCGACGACCGCACCGGCCGAGCGCATCTGGTCGAGCGCGCCGGGCAGACACGGCGTCCCTCCTCCGGTCGCGATCACGGCGGCGCCTTCCGCGACGACCGCATCGAGCGCAGCGCGCTCTCGCCGCCGAAATCCGGCCTCGCTCTCCGCCGCGAAGATGTCCGCGACGCTCATGCCCGCCTCGCTCTCGATGCGCTCGTCGAGATCCACGAAGGGCAGACCGAGAGCGCGCGCGAGCGCCCGGCCGACGGTGGTCTTGCCGCTGGCCATGAAGCCGATGACGAAGACCTTGCGCATCCCGTTGCGTACCGCACGGCGCTACTCGCACCGCAAGAATGCGCGATTCGTGATCTTCGGCGTGATGAACACCAGCACCTCGGTGCGTTCGTCCGACTCCGACTTGTTGCGGAACAGCCACCCGATCACCGGCAGGTCGGCAAAGAACGGCACCTTCTTGCGGCTCCACGACGTCGACCGGGTGTAGATGCCACCGATGACCGCCGTCTCCCCGTCATTGACGAGGATCGACGTGCGCGCCTCCTTGCGCAAGATCGACGGATCGCCGCGTGCGCCGGTGTTCGCGAAGTCGGCCTCGTTCTTGGTGACCGCCAAATCCATCGCGATGGAACAGTCGCGCTGCGACACGTGCGGCGTCACCGACAAAGACAGGTCGGCCGGCACGAACTGCGTCTGCACACCATTGGCCGAAATCACGGAGATCGGGATCGAGACGCCCTGGCTGATATCCGCTTTCCGGTTGTTGAGCGTCGTGATCTTCGGCGCGGACACGATCCGGATCGACCCCTGGTCCTCGGCCGCTGACAACCGCAGGTTGATGTTGAAGTTGCCTCCGACCGAGCCGAATGAGAACCCGAGGCCGCCACCCGCGCCGCTGCCGATCGCCGCCGGCAGATTGACGGCGAAGTCCGACGGCACCGCCGCCACGCCGGTCGAGTTGGTCTGTGTGTCATCCGCCGCGCCGGCGATCTCGATGTCGCTCGGGAAGATCAGGCCGGTCGCGTTCCCGCGCGCCTGGGTCGCCGCGCCGCGGCCGCCCCACTGCACGCCGAACTCCCGGCTGAAGCTCGACCGCGCCTCGACGATGCGCGCCTCGATCTGGATCTGCGGAGTCTGCGTGTCGAGCCGCGACACCAGGTCGATGATGCGCCGCCGGTGGGCGCTGATGTCGTTGACGATCAGCGAGTTGGTGCGCTTGTCCACCTCGATGCGGCCTTTGGGCGAAAGCAGCGGCGTCAGGCGCCCTTTCATCTCATCGGCGACGGCGTAGTTGAGGGTGAAGATCTCGGGCTCCGGCGCCTCGGCGCGCGCGAGCGCCGCGATTCGCTCCGCCTCGGCCTTGTCCTCGGCGTCGAGCAGTTTGCGCGGAGCGACGCGGATGAGCGTCCCCTCGCGCCGATACCACAAGCCCTTCGATTCCAAAATGACCTCGAGGGCCTGGTCCCACGGCACGTTGCGCAACCGCACGGTCACGGTCGCACGAATCTCGTCCGGCACGACGATGTTCACTCCGCCGACGTCCGCGAGCAGCCGCAACAGGTTGTGGATGTCGGCGTCCTTGAAGTCGAGGTCGATCTTGCGTCCGCGGTACACCTTGCGACGCCGCGACGACTGCGCGACGGTCTTGCTCGTGATCGGCGTCGACGCGGCGACCGTCGGGCCCGCCGGCGCCGGAGCAGCCGGTCGCGCCGCGGCCGTCGCGCCCGTCGGTTTCGCGAACTCCCAGTAGTAGAGGTTGCCCTTGCGCTTGAGCACGCTGCGCGCCGGCGTGCTGAGGTTGACCACGACGCGCACCTTGTTCGGGTCGCGCGGATCGCGGTACGACGAGACGGCGGTGATCGGCCCGCCGAACCGAGTCGTGTCGAGGGTACGCTCGAGTTCGGCTGGAATGGCAGCCCCGGCGATCTCGAGCACCGCCTTCGTGCCCTTGGCGGCGACGACCTTCGGCACCGCCGCACCGTCGACCGCGACGACGACGCGGGCCACCGGTCCGGCGTCGTCGTAGTCCACGAGACGAACGGCCGCGGTCCGGGACGCTTCGCGACGATCGCCTGTGTCCGCCGCGGCGCGCGCGGCGGCTGCCTCGGCGCGCCGGGCGGCGCGGGCCGTCGCCGCGGCGCGCGTCTTCGCCGCCTCCGCGCGCGCGGCGGCCGCCTCGGCGCGCGCCTTGGCCGCCTCGGCCTGTGCGCGGCGGGCCCGCGCTTTGGCCGCGTCCGCCTCGCGCCGGGCCGCCGCGCGGGCGCGCTCCGCCTCGGCGCGGGCGCGCTCCGCCTCGGCGCGGGCGCGCTCCGCCTCTTGCTTGCGTGCGCGCGCCTCGGCTTGCGCGGCGGCCGCCTCGCTCTCGGCCGCGCGCTTGGCCTTTGCGGCGTCCGCGACCTTCTGTTCGGCCTGTTCGGCGCGAGCGATCGCGGCCTCGCGATCGCGGTGCAGACGATCGCGCTCGGCGCGCAGCGCGGCGATCTCCTCAGCGACGCGCTGTCGTTGTGCACGCAGCTTTTCCAGTTCCGCCGCGCTGTCAGCTGCCTGCGCTTTCAGGCGCACCAGTTGAGCGCGACGGTCTGCGTTCTCCGATTCGAGTTCCGCGACGCGACGGCGAGCGACGTCGAGCGACGCGCGCAGCCGCTCCGCTTCCGCGCGCGCCCGGCGTTCCGCCTCGACGGCCCGCTTTTCGGACGCACTGCGCGCCTTCGCCGCCGCCGCCGCCCGCTTGGCCCGCTGTTCGGCCCGCGCCGCCCGCGCGCGCGCTTCGGCGAGCGCTTGCTCGGCTCGCGCCTTCGCCTCTTCTGCCGCCGCCCGGCGCTGCTCGGCGTCCCGCCGGCGCACCTCCGCCTGTCTCGCCGCCGCGATCGCGGCTTCGCGCGAACGCCGCGCGTCGGCCGCCGCCCGCTCCGCATCGGCGCGGCGCGCCTGCGCTTCCGCGAGAGCCACCTCCGCTGCCCGCCGCAGCCGCTCGGCCCGCTCCGCGGCGTGCTCGGCGCGCTGCCTCAGCGCGCGCGCATCGTCGCGCCCTGCCTTGGCGGCGGCCTGCGCCCGCGCCTCGAGCGCCCGCGCCTCGCGGCGCGCGCCGTCGGCGTCAGCCCGCGCCTTGGCCGCGTCCGCCGCCGCGCGCTCGGCCCGCGCGCGCGACGCGTCGGCGATCTGCTGCGCACTTCGCCGGGCTTTCCGGGCCGCCGCGAGCTGTCGCTCCGCTTCCTCGCGCAGCGCCTCGGCCCGCTTCACCTCGTCGGCGGCCGCCCGCGCTTTGGCGTTCGCCGCCGCCAGCGCCGCTTCGGCCGCCCGGCGCGCGTTGTCCGCCTCGTCGCGCGCGCGCCGCGCGGCGGCGCGCGCCTGGCTCGCCTCGAGACGCGCCGCGAACGCCTCCTGCTTTGCCTTTTGTTCTGCTTGCCGCGCTTGCTTGGCGCTGGCCTCGGCACGCGCGACGGCTTCCGCCGCCGCCTTGCGCGCGCGCGCCGCCTCCGCCCGCGCGCGCTTCGCGTCGGCGCGCGCGCGCGCCAACTCCGACGCATTCGCGCCCGCGGCCGGCGGCGGGTCGCGCGGGGCAATCTCGACGATCACGTCATGGCCCACCGCGCGTACGTCGTACGTTCCCGGCCGCGCCATGCCGACCACGACGCGCACCGTCGACCGTGCGCCGCCGAGCGCGTGCGCCATCACCTGGCCCACGCCCCAGGTGTTGACGTCGTAGGTCGCGATCCCGTCCTGAGCGCCGACGTCCGCCGCGAGTTCGGCGTTCGCGATGTCGATCACGACGCGATTCGGGCTCCCGAGCTTGTACACAGTGAACGTCGGCGTCGCCGTCCCGCGAATCGCGATCGTCGTCTTGCCGGCGTGCTCCCCCGCTTCGACCGATACGACGCGGTTGCGAGCCGGACTGGCCGCCGCGGTCGCCGCGGGCACGAGCAGTGCGGCGAGGATTGCGGCGAACCGCAAACGGCGGCGCGCGGAAGTTGAATTGAGCGGGTGTGCGGACATGGGGTCTCTCCTTGCGAACACGAGGCGGACACAGGCGAGCCTGTGACGCGGTGTTGCCGAACCGAGACAGCCACCGAAGGTGGCAACAGCAATGATTCAGTTGTTACCGGCACAGGCCCCGCCCGACCTGCGCCGTCCTCGAATTATCTCTTGACGAAAAACGTGATCACAAATTTCTTCACAGGATTCCTCTCGCCAACTACTCGGTCGCTTCGCCTGCCGAGGCAGTCGAACCGTTCGCCTCGACTTCGATCTCCTCCGGATAGAGCTGCACGTCGCGCGTTTGCGGCGCGGGCGCCGGCGCACCGGGTGGCGCTTCGGGAATCACGGTGAGGCGGACGAAGCCGGTGCCGATCGTGTCCACGCGCGCCTTTTCTTTGCCGAGGCAGTCGGCGCGCCGCACGATGTGGCCGTAGCCACCGCTGTCGCGGAAAAGCGCGTAGCTCTTGGTGCCTCGCAGCACGATGCCGATCAGCTTCAAGTTGCGCAGCGAGTAATTCGACGCGACCGAGTTGTCCTTCGTGCAGATGTCGTTGACGTCGAGCACCGGCGCGGCTCCCTGGCTCGACTCGGTGCGCGGCGCGTTGAACACGTACGACCGGAACGGGTCGCGGTTGACGTCACCGGAAGGATCGGGCTTGAAATCGTCCTCGGTGAACTCGTGGCGGTACTCGTCGGGCACCTTGGTGTAGCCGCCGGCGGCCGCGGGCGGCGGCGGCGGAGGCGCCGGCGGCCGCGCGCGAGAGTCGCCGGGGCTCCGCCGGCGCGCGGGCGGCGGCTCATCGCCGCAAGCCAGCGTTCCGACTGCAACCACTCCGAGCAGGCCGAGGACCAGACTGCGAACCGCGTGGGCGTTCATTGTTGCGTCCCTCCACTCGCGTTGTCCGCGGCGCCCGGTTTCGGCTGCGGCGCCGGCTTCGGCTGCGCGCCCGGCTTCGGCTGCGGCGCCGGCTTCGGCGGCGGCTGCGCGCCCGGCTGCGGTGCCGGCGCGCTGCCTTCGAGCGCCCGCTTTGCGAACTGCCCGGCGCCGGCGCGGGTGCCGCGCTTCGGCGCGGGCGGACCGCCTTCCTCCGGCTCCAGTTCGCCGAGCGACGTATCCGGTGGCTTGTCCTTCTGCCGGAAGGTCATCGCCACGAACGACGCCTTCAACGTGATCTCGTCCGACTTGACGTCGTGCGGCAGGAGGCGCAGTGAACCGATGCTGATGATGCGGTCCGTCTTCGACAGCAGGTAGAAGTAGTTTTTGATCTGGTAGTAGGTTCCGGTGACTTCGAGCGCAACCGGCACCTTGACGTACGTGTCAACCGCGGACTCGTTGCGGCGCGCCCATTTCGTAATCGTCACCCCGGCGGCAGACGCTTGCTTCTGCAGGTGCATGAAGAACGCGGGCAACTCCGACGAGGCCGGCAGGGTGACCTGGTTCTTCTTGAGTTCCTCGTCGAGTTCCTCTTTCTTCTGGAGCAGCTCGATCCACGCGCGCTCGCGCTCCTTGAGCGACGTCTCCTCGCGCAACAGGCGACTCCGTTCCGCCTGGAGCCCGCGCTTTTCGTCGGCCAGGGTCGAGTAGAAGAACTGCCAGTAGAAGAACCCGAGGAACGCCAACACGCCGCCGAGAACGGCGAGTTTGACGCCCAGCGGCTTCTGAGCGAGTTCCGCGGCGAGATCTCGGCGAGCCATCAGTACACCACCTTCCCGGAAAGAAGGAAGTTGTAGAACGAGACGCCGGCGCCCTTGTTCGAGGTCTCGCCACCGCTCTGAATGGTCACGTCGTCGAAGTAGACGGATGCCGTGAGTCGAAGCACGAACTGCGTCATGTCGCTATCGGACTGCGCCGCACCGTAAAGCTGCATCGTGCCGCCGTTTTCCTCGAACTTCGTGATCCACACGTGCTTCGGATCCCAGCCCTGAACCCAGGCTCGGTTGGGATCTTCGCGCACGCGTTTGGCCATCTCCGGCGTCATCGTCGGGTTCTTGTCCTTCGTGAGGATCGTGGACAGTTCGTGCATCATCCACGCCGGCGTCACCCGCGCGTTCAGCAACCGGTCGATCGCTTCCTTTTGCGCCTGGGCCGCCTTGAACGCCGCCTCCAGCTTTTCGAAGTCCTTCGTCTTCTCGCGCAGCGCCGACAGCTTCTTCTTCAGCGCCTGGTTCGCGGCCTGCTGGCTGTCGATTTCCTCCTGCAGCGGCCGGTGCACGAGCAAGAACACCAGCACCCCGACCACTGCCACGATCGCGAAGCCGATCGCGAGCGTCTGCTGACCCGCGTCGGCCTTCTTGGACTTCTTCTGCGGAAGCAGGTTGATGCGAATCATTTATTTGTCTCCCGGCGCGCGCAGCGCGAGACCCAATCCGACGAGCGCCTCCTGCGAATGCGCCCCCAGATACGCTTGGTCCAGCTTCGGCTCGACCGCGACGTTCTTCCACGCATCCACCACCTCGACCGGCAGCCGCGACCGGCGCTCCACCGCGCGGTGCAACGCCGCGATCTTCGCCGTGCCGCCGGACATGCAAATCTTGCTCACGGTCGTGTCCGCCGATGTCGCGAGGAAGAAATCGAGCGACCGCTGCAGCTCGCCGGCCATCACGTCGGCGACGCCCTCGATGATGCGCTCGACATCCTGCGGCACGACGCCGTGCTCGTCGTACGAGCCGCCGACCTTGTAGGCTTCGGCTTCGTCGGCGGCGACATTGAGCTGCTTCTGGATCTCCTCGGTAATCGCGTTGCCCCCGATCGTAACGTCGCGGGTGAACAGGCTCTGCGACCCGCGAACGATGTTGATCGTGGAAATCGCGGCGCCCACGTTGACCAGCACCACCGTCTCGTCGGGCGCGAGGCTGTAGTTGATCTCAAAAGCGTTTTGCGCGGCGAACGCCGCGACGTCCACGACCGCCGGCTGCAAACCGGCCTCGCGCACGACCGAAGCGTAGTCGTGGACGACCTCTTTCTTGGCGGCCACCAGCAGCAGGTCCATCTGGCCCGCGGCGTTGGCGTCGCTGACGACCTCGTAGTCGATCTCGACGTCGTCTTTGGCGAACGGGATGTGGCGCTCGGCCTCGTAGGGAATCTGTTCGTCGATCTCCGCGGCGCTCATCTGGGGCACTGAGATCTTCTTGATGATCACCGAGTGGCCGGCGATGGCGATCGCCACGTCTTTTTGACGTAGCTTCAGCCGACTCCACAGCGCGCGGATCGCCTCGACGACCGCCCCCTGATCCATGATCGTCCCGTCCACGATCGTCTGGGGCATCAGCGGCTCCATGCCGAACGCCAAAAGTTGCACGCCGCGCTTGGTCTGCTTGACCTGCACCGCTTTGACGCTGCTGGAACCGATATCGAGACCGACGCAATTCTTGGCCATGGTGTGCCCTAAACTCCGACTTTATCCCACAAGGTGGGATGATGCCCCACATCGTACCGGCGGCGAGTCGACGGACGCAAGAAATCCGCTGCTTTTGTGCATCACAGCCCGTACTCCTTGATCTTGTACAGCAGGGCCCGATGAGAGATCTCGAGCAATTTCGCTGCGTTCGTCCGGTTCCCGCCGGTCCGCTCGAGCGCCTGCGCGATGAGCCGACGCTCGAGGGCGCGCGACGCCTTCTTGATCGACAGGTCGTCCGGGTCCGCGGTCACCGCCGGGTGACGCGCCGACCGACGCAGCCGTTCCTCCAGCAGCTCCGCGGTGATCTCGGGCCCGTCGCACAGCACCATCGCCCGCTCGATCGCGTTTTCCAGCTCGCGCACGTTGCCGGGCCACGGATAGTCGACCAAGACGGCCATCGCCTCGCGGGTCACGCCGCGCACCGGCATGCCGGCCGTCGCGTGCTTGTCGGCGTACCGGCGCACGAAATGGTCGACGAGCGCCGGAATGTCCTCGCGCCGCTCGCGCAGCGGCGGAAGTTCGATCGGGACGACCTTCAGCCGGTAGTACAGATCCTCGCGAAAACGCCCCGCCGCCACGTCGGCATCGAGATCGCGCACGGTCGCGGCGACCACCCGGACGTCCACCCGCACGGCCACCGATGCGCCGACGGGCCGAACCTCCTCCTCCTGGAGCGCGCGCAGCAACTTGACCTGAAGTTCGACCGGCAACTCGCCGATCTCGTCGAGAAACAGGGTGCCGCCGTCGGCCTCCTCGAACATGCCGCGCTTGTCGCGCACCGCGTCGGTGAACGCGCCGCGCCGGTGGCCGAACAGTTCCGACTCGATCAGACCGGGCGGGATCGCTCCGCAGTTGACGGCGACGAACGGCCCGCGCGCCCGCGGGCTCAGGTCGTGCAGCGCGCGGGCCACGAGTTCCTTGCCGGTGCCGCTTTCGCCGGTGATGAGCACGTTGGCCTTGTACGGCGCGACCTGGCGCACCTCGCGGATGACCCGCCGCATGGCCGGACTGCGACCGACCAGCCCGGCGATCGCGCCGTCGTCCGGCTCGGCCCGCAGCCGCGGCCGCGCTCCGCGCAGCGCCGCGTTTTCGCGCAGCAGCGCCACCCGCTCGCCGGCCCGGCGCAGGACCTGGTCGAGACTGTCCGGGTGGACCGGGCGCGCCAGCCAGTCGTAGGCGTCGCGCGACTCGCCCAGCGCGACGACGGTCGCGTCCGGAGCCGCCGCGACGAGCGCGCCCACCCACGCCCGGTCGCACAGCACGAGATCGTAGCGGCCCTCGCGCGCGGCGCGAACCGCGGCGTCCGCGGCGGCCGCGGCGTCCACCGCCATGCCGCGAGCGGCGAGCATGAGGTGGATGGCGTCCCGCTGGGCGGCGTCCGGTTCGCCCACGAGCGCGCGCCGCAGCGCGCGCCGAGCCCTCTCCGGCGCGCGCGGCACCGCGGTCGACGCAGGCGTCCCCAAGGTGCCGAAAGTGTATCACTCGGGCGCCCGCGGGCGCCATTTTCGCGCGCGAGCCGCCCTCGCCGGGCCAGCGCCGCGCCGCGGGCGAGCCCACGCCGAGCGCGCGCGGCGGTCGACCCGCCAACGTGGTTGGCGACGCTGCCAACGACGGGAAGCCGCGGGGAGGCGGGCGGGTTGTAACCGGTTGAAAGCGCGCGGGGGTCCCCATGGCAGGCCATTTGCTTTTACAATGCCGCGTCCATTCGCGAAGCTGCCCTACGCGGTCGAGCCACCAGGCCCCGCCGCTCGGCTCAGGAGGATCGTCGCCATGACTCGTCGTCTACCCGCACTGCTGTTCGCCGCCGCGCTCGTCGCCGCCGGGTCGGCGTGCATCAACCGAGAAGTGTCCGAGGTCAAGCCGAACCAGAACGGCGAGCAATACAAGGACATCCCGGTCGAACTCAACCGCGACATCGACATCCTGTTCGTGGTCGACAACTCGGGCTCGATGGCCGAGGAGCAGAACTCCCTCGAGCAGAACTTCAACCGGTTCATCAACGTCCTCGCCAACATCGAAGGCGGGTTGCCCAACGTCCACATCGGCGTCGTGTCCACCGACGTCGGCGCGGGCCCGTTCAACATCTCGGGCTGCTCCGGCGAAGGCGACAACGGCGTGTTGCAGAACGTCCCGCGCAAGGCGGGCTGCTCGCCGCCGTCGGGCCAGTTCATCGTCGACATCGCCAACCCCGACGGCACGCGGCAGACGAACTACACGGGCGACCTCGCGGAGACGTTCGGCTGCATCGCGAAGCTCGGAACCGACGGCTGCGGCTTCGAGCAGCCGCTGGAGTCGGCGCTCCGCGCGCTCGACGGCCGCAACGCGCAAAACCAGGGCTTTTTGCGCAAGGATGCGTTCCTCGCGATCATCATCATCTCGGACGAGGACGACTGCTCGACCGAAGACGAGAACATGTTCGACACCGCGCAAAACTCGATCGACGACCCGCTCGGCCCGCTGTCGTCGTTCCGTTGCTTCGAGTTCGGCGTCAAGTGCAACCCGGACAACCCGCGCCAGCCCGGCACGAAGGCCGAGTGCGCGCCGCGCGAGGACTCGCGCTACATGTATCCGGTGCAGCACTACATCGACTTCTTCAAGGGGCTCAAGGACGACCCGCAGCAAGTCATCGTGGCCGGCATCATCGGCAACCCCGAGCCGGTCGTCGTCGCGCCGGACATGAACGGAAATCCGGAGCTGCAGCCGAGCTGCCAGAGCGGCTCCGGCGAGGCCGCGCCGGCCGTTCGCATCAAGACCTTCCTCGATGCGTTCCCGCAGCGCAACACCGTCACGACGATCTGCAACGAGGACCTGTCGGACGCGCTCACCGTCATCGCCGAGCTGCTCAAAGCGGTGATCGGAACGCCGTGCCTCGAGGGCAACATCAAGACGGATCCGATCGAGTGTCAGGTGTCCGACGTGCGCTTCCCCGGCACCGACCGCCAGGAGGAAACGCCGATGGCCAAGTGCGACAACGAGGCCGACCCGGCGAGTTCGTCGGTGCTACCCTGCTGGGTGATCGAGGAGGATCCCATGCAGTGCGCCGACACCGAGACCCGGCTCGCCGTGAAGGTCTTCCCCGAAAACCGCTCGGTGCCGACCGGGACCCACACGATCGTGCGCTGCGTCGTCGAGTAACGGCGCGCGCGGAACGACTCGGCGGCGGCCCGCTGCGGCGGGCCGCTCGCCGTTTCGGCCGCCGGCGTCCCGCGCTTGCCCCCGCGGCGGCGGTGGCGTAGCGTCGCTTGCGTGGGCAAGCCGTGGCTCACGGCCAATCGCGTGACGTTCGCGCGCATCGCCGTCATGCCGCTGATGGTGTGGCTGTTCTATCAGGGGCGCGCCGGTCGCTGGTGGGCGTTCGGCGTCGGCGCGATCATCGCGATGACCGATTTCGTCGACGGCTACCTCGCGCGCAAGCACGGCCCAACGGTGCTCGGTGCCCTGATGGACCCGATCGCCGACAAGCTGTTCGTCGCGGTGATCTTCCTGCCACTGGTTCACCTCGGCTGGCTGCCGGCGGACCTCGTCGCGCTGATCTTCGTGCGCGAGCTGCTGGTGACGGCGCTGCGCACGATCTACGAGCGCCGCGGTGTGCGCCTGCGAACGAGCTACTTCGCCAAGGTCAAAACGTGGGTGCAGATGCAAGCGGCCGCGACGATCCTGTTCATCGGCCTCGTCGGCGACCGCACCGTCGTGTGGATCGCGGTCAGCGCCAGCGCGGCGATCGTGGTCGCGGCGATCGTCGCCATGTGGCTGGCCCGCCGCCGCGTGTGGCGCGGCGCGGTCATCATGCTGGCGATGACGGCGGCGCTGGCGGCGACGCTGCTGCCCGCGTCGCTGCGCGACACGTTCTGGTGGATCACGCTCGGCATCCTCGCGTTCACCTGGGGTAGTGGCATCGACTACGTCGTCGGCGGCGTGCGCCAGTTGCGCGGTACGGGTGCGCCGGCGGCGTCGGACCTGGTGCGCATCGCCAGCGCGGTCGCCATCCCGCTGGCGGCCGTGCCCGCGCTAGTCGCGGGAGGCATCCCGCCCGCGCTGCCGATTGGCGTGGTGTGCGTCGAACTCGCCGTCGGCGGCCTCGACAACCTGCTGGCCCACCACGGCGCCGAGGGCGGCGCGCTGGCGTGGGCGGCGCGAACCGGGCCGGCGGTCGCGTTGCTCGCGGCGGCGCTGTGGGCGGCGCACACCGCCCGCGCTGGCGCGATCACACCGCTGGCGGCGGCTGCGCTCGCGGCGTCGGTCGCCGGTGGGGCGCGCGAGTTCTGGCGCGGCCGCCGCTACTACCTGTGACGGCGCGAGGCGGCGCTCAGCCGACCACGCAGTTGCGGCCCGCGCGCTTGGCCCGGTACAGGTTGTCGTCGGCCATTTTGACGAATGCGGACGCATCGATCGGCTGCGTGCCCTCGATCGTCGCGACCCCGACCGAGATCGTCACCGGGAAGCGGTCGTGCTCGTACTCGAACTCCTCGTCCGCGACGATCCGGCGGATCTGCTCGGCGAACTCCATCGCTCCGGCGTGCCCGGTCTCGGGCAGCACCGCTGCGAACTCCTCACCGCCGTAGCGAGCCAGCAGTTCCTCCTTGCGGATGCGGCGCAGCAGCCGCCGGGCCAGCTCCCGCAACACGAAATCGCCGGTGAGGTGGCCGTGCTGGTCGTTGATCGCCTTGAAGTGGTCGATGTCGAACATCAGCAGCGACAGCGGCCGGCCGTATCGCGTACACCGCGCGATCTCGCGGTCGAGGAACTCGAGAAAGTAGCGCTTGTTGTGGGCGCCGGTGAGCGCATCGATGATCGTCAGGCGGTAGATCTCCTCGTGGTACGACGACTCGATGCTGTCGCCGCTGAGAAACTTGAAAATTGCGGCGCCCACCTTGAGGAAGTCGCGGTCGCGCAGCGGCGACCGGTCGATCGGCACGTCGTTGATGTACGAGCCGTTCGTGGACCCCAGGTCCTCGACTTCCCAACCGCGGCCGGTGCGGTACAGCCGCGCGTGCCGGCGAGACACGGAGTCGCGGTCGATCTGGATATCGCAGTCGCCGCCGCGCCCGACGATGATCTCGTCCGCGTCGAGCGGGAACCGCTTGCCCATCGTCGGCCCGGGCGGATAAATGAGCACGAGGCACGCTTCGCCGTCGGCCGCCTTCGGCTTGACGATCTGGACCTTCGTGATGCGAGTCTTCCACTCGGACATCGACCGCACGGCTCCCCTTTCGGGTTCTAAGCCGCCGTTTCCCCGGCTGTCAATGTACGCCGGGGTGTGATAGGCCATGAGGCGTGGGCGACGCCGACCCATTCGACCTGCCCGGCGGCCCACGCGGGGCGCTGTGCGTTCACGGGTTCACCGGCACGCCGTTCGAGGTGCGACCGCTGGCCGAGGCACTCCACCGCCGCGGGCTCACCGTGTCGGCCCCGCGGCTGCCGGGCCACGGCACGTCCCCCGCCGACCTCGACCGGACGACGTGGCTCGACTGGGCCCGGGCGGTCGACCGCGCGCTGGACGGCCTGCTGGCGCGGTGCGAGCGCGTCGCGATCGCGGGGATGTCGCTCGGCGGCGCGCTGGCGCTGCACACCGCGCGCCACCGGCCCGACGACGTCGCGGCGGTCGCGGCCCTCGCGGCGCCGGTGTGGCTGCCGCGCGCCGCGCGGCTCGCGCTGCGCGCGCTGGCGCTGCCGCCGCTGGCACGCCGCGTCCGCGCGCTGCCCAAGCGGGGCGGCTCGGACGTGCGCGACCCGGCCATGCGCGCGCACAACCCGTCGTACCCGGTCATCCCGGTGCGGGCCCTTGGCGAACTCGACCGCTTCGTCCAGGTCGTGCGGCGCGAGCTGCCGTTCGTCCGCGCCCCGACCCTGGTCGTCCACTCCCGCCGCGATCACACCGTTCCGCCCGCGTGCGCCGACGAGATCGAGCGCGCGATCGGCGCGCGGGTGGTCCGCCGGCGCACCCTGTGCGATAGCTTCCACGTCATCACGATCGACGTCGAACGCGACCTCGTGGCCGACGAGGTCGGCCGGTTCTTCGACACCCATCTGTCCGACACCCACTGGGGAGGCGCCGCATGAAACACGTCATCTCGATCGACCAGGGAACGACGGGCACGACCGTGCTGATCCTCGACGAGACGCTGCGCGTCGTGGCGCGCGGCTACCGCGAGTTCCGCCAGATCTATCCGCAGCCGGGATGGGTCGAGCACGATCCGAACGACATCTGGGAGTCGGTCACCGGCGCGCTGGCCGACGCGCTCGGACAGGCGTCGCTTTCCCGCGATGCGATCGCGGCGATCGGGATCACCAATCAGCGCGAGACGACGCTGCTCTGGGATCGCGCGACCGGCGAACCGGTGCGCACGGCGATCGTGTGGCAGGACCGCCGCACCGCCGACCTGTGCGCCGACCTCAAGGCCGCCGGCCACGAGCAGCGCGTGCGCGCGACGACCGGGCTCGTGCTCGACCCGTACTTCAGCGGCACGAAGCTCAAGTGGATGCTCGACCAGGATGCCGACCTGCGCGCGCGCGCCGCCCGCGGCGACCTCGCGTTCGGCACGGTCGACTCGTATCTGGTGTACCGGCTCACGGGCGGCGCGCACGTCACCGACGTGAGCAACGCGTCGCGCACGCTGCTTTTCGGCCTCGAGTCGCTGGCGTGGGACGACGACATGCTGGCGCTGTTCGACGTGCCGCGCGCGGTCCTTCCCGAGGTGCGCGGCTCGGCCGAGGTATATGGCCACACGCGCGGCGTCCCCGGCGTGCCCGACGGCGTACCCGTATCGGGGATGGCCGGCGACCAGCAGGCGGCGCTGTTCGGCCAGGCGTGCGTTTCGCCCGGCGACGCCAAGTGTACCTACGGCACCGGCGCGTTCATCTTGATGAACACGGGCGGGCAACCGGTGGCGTCCCGCCACGGACTGCTGACCACCGTCGCGTGGAAGGTGGCCGACGAGGTCGCGTACGCGCTCGAGGGCTCGGCGTTCATCGCCGGCGCGGCCGTCCAGTGGCTGCGCGACGGGCTCGGGCTGATCGAACGGGCGGCCGACATCGAGGCGCTCGCCGCGTCGGTCCCGGACTCGGGCGGCGTCGTGGTCGTGCCCGCGTTCGCGGGCCTCGGCGCGCCGCACTGGCGACCGGACGCGCGCGGCCTGATTACCGGCCTCACCCGAGGGACGACCGCGGCGCACATCGCGCGCGCGACGCTCGAAGGCATCGCGCTGCAAAACTACGACATCCTGCAGGCGATGCAGCAGGACTCGGGACGCACGCTCACGTCGCTCAAGGTCGACGGCGGCGCAGCGGCCAACGACCTGCTCATGCAGTTTCAGGCCGACGTGCTCGGCGTGCGCATCGCGCGACCGGAGATCCTCGAGACGACCGCGCTGGGCGCCGCGTTCCTCGCCGGCATCGGCGCCGGCGTGTGGCGCGACGCGGCGCAGGTGGCCGGCGTCTGGCGACAGCAGCGCGCGTTCGAGCCGACGCCGGACCGCGCCGCGATCGACGCGCACCTCGCGCGGTGGAACGCGGCCGTGGCCAAGGCGTAGCGACGGACGGCCTCCGCGCCGGCGTGCGATCACGCCGTGAGCGAAGCCGCGGCCGGCGAACGCGCGACCCCCGGCTGGCCGCGCGCCAACGCCCGCGCCAGCTCCGCGCCGACGAGTTCCAGGTCCGCGGCCGCGCGGTCGGCCGACCCGCGCGGCTGCGCGCCGTACAGGATGTAGCGAACGCCGCCGCCGACGGCGACCGACAGCGACAGCGCATAGGCGCCCTCGACGCCGGCGACCAGCCGCGCGAGCGCGCGATCCGGCCCGGAGCGTCCCGGCGCGCCGCGCACGAGCGCCGCCTCGCGCGCCACGAACGCGAGCGCGCAGGCGTCGTCGAGCGCCACGAAGAACGCCTGCAGCCCGCGCGGATCGGCGATCGTCCCCGCCGCGCCCCACACGCGCGCGGCGCCGCCGGCCACCTCGAACACCACGCCGCCGGCAAACCGCGTGGCCAGAAAGTCGAGCGCGCATTTGAGCGCGGCCGTGCCGCCGGCCGACGCGCGCAGCGCCGCGAGCACGTCGACCGTCGCCGCCGGCGCAAGCGACACGCCGGCCGTACACTCCGCGGCGATCGGCTCGCACACGCCTCCGGCCGCCGGCCCGCGCGCGAGGGTCGCGCGCAGTTGCTGGCGCATGCTGTCCGACAGGTCGATGCTCGCGCGCGGCACGGCGTCGTCGCGCGCGAGCGCGCGGGACAGCGACAGGTGCAGCGCGGCCGGCGGCGGCGCCTCGATCCGGCGCGGCAAGATGCCGATGATCTCGGTCGCCACGTCGGGCGCGACGTTGACCACGAGCGACCGACACCACGCCACGACCGACGGCACGCCGAGCGCGTCGGCAAGCGGCGACGCCGAGCGCGCATCGCCCAGCCACGCGGGCACCGCGTCGAGCAGCGCGTTGACCTCGACCGGGCCGAAACGCGCGCCCACGGCGAGCGCGTCGGCGTCGACCGCGATCGCCAGCTTCACCGCACCGCCGCCATCGACGGCTCGCTCGGCGAGCTGGTGGGCGAGCAGCGCTGCGCGGGCCGCCTCGTGCCGCTCGAGTCCGCGCGCGCGCAGATCGTCGCGCATGTGAACGGCGGCGCGGTGCGCGCCCGCGCCGTCGCGAATGGTGTACGCGATCGGAGCGGACGCGACGTAGCGCGCGATGCCGAACGGCGTGCCGGCGACGAGCTTGGCGATCGTCGATCGCAGATCGCGCGGCTCGATCGCGCCGAACGCATCCGCGCAACCGGGAGCGACGACGACGTGGGACAGCCCGCAGTCGCGAACCCACGAGCCGATCTCGCCGGCGCGGGCCGAGATGCCCACGACCGGCGTGCGCGTCGACCGCGCGGCCGACCACACCGACGCGGGCACGCCCGCGTCCGCGTCGACGACCACGGCGTCGACTGCACACGCGGCGACGAGTTCGGCGGCGACGTGATCGACCTCCGCGCACGTGACGTCGACGGCGGCGGCGCGCAGCGCGTCGGCCAGGCGCAGCGCTTCACGCGGACGCGGACTGAACACGAGCGTGGAAGGCGTCTTCATCGTCCACCCCTTTTCCGTTTCGCCGATTCGTCGCCGCACATCGCGACGACGGATCGCGACGATCTACCTTGCAGACTTGTCCACAGGATCACAATCGCTATGGATAACTTTTTAGCTGGTTGTAACGACTACACTTTGCGAGCGTGTCGATGTGCGCACGCTGTGAACGATGTGTGGATCGGGAGTGGCCTGCGCGCCATCCGGGACATCCCGGGC